>JBFJWO010000444.1:0-4569 GCA_041623575.1 Gammaproteobacteria bacterium | reverse complement strand
GAGAAACTCATCCGCCGCGCGGCCGGCATGGGAGAGGCCTCGCGCGAGCCGGACCCCGACACCTACGAGCACGCGCATGCGTTCTGCGACGTGCTGGTGGTAGGCGCCGGGCCCGCCGGTCTGAACGCCGCGCTGACCGCCGCGCGCAGCGGGCTCGAGGTGTGGCTCGTCGAGCAGGATTGCGAGCCCGGCGGCGATCTGCTGAGCCGCGGCGACGAGGCCGGCGAGGCGCGCCGCACGGAGCTCGTGGCCGCACTGGACGCCGCCCGCGTGCGCGTCCTGACCCGCACCACTGCGTTCGGGCTGTACGACGGCGGGGTCGCCGGTTTGCTCGAGCGGGTCGGCGACCACCTGTCGGCGCCGCCCGCCTACCTGCCGCGCCAGCGTTTCTGGACATTGCGGGCCCGCCACACCGTGCTCGCGACCGGGGCGCTGGAGCGTACGGTCGCCTTCGGCGACAACGACCGACCGGGCGTGATGAGCGCGGCCGCGGCCAGGACCTACCTGAATCGCTTCGCCGTGCTGCCGGGGCAGCGCATCGTGGTCGCCACCAACAACGACTCGGCCTACGACAGCGCCGGCGACCTCGCGCGGGCCGGCGCGCACGTCACGTTGCTCGACGCCCGCCGCGACGTGCCGGGCGAAGTGAGCGAACGTGCGGCCGCCGCCGGTGTCGGCGTTCGCACCGGCGTGGCCCCGTTTCGCGCACTCGGGCGCAACGGCGTGCACTCGCTCGAGATCGCGCATGCACAGGGTTCGCGCTGGGCTCCCGGCGGCCGGCTGGCCTGCGACCTGGTGGCCGTGTCCGGCGGCTGGTCGCCGGTGGTGAACCTGCTCTCGCACCGTGGCGTGCGGCCCGTGTGGGACGCGGCGCTGGCGTGCTTCATGCCGGCGCCGTGCGACGAACCGATCGAAGTCGCGGGCGCGGCAGCCGGCGTGTGGGGCAGCGACGACTGCGAGGCCGCCGGGCGCGCGGCGGGCGCGGCGGCGGCGCGCGCGCTCGGTAAAGACGTGCAGGAAACGCCAGCGCCGCCGGCCGGCGGCTGGGTCGGCGCCATCAGTCCACTGTACGAGGTGGCCGCCGCGGGACGCAGGACCAAGCGTTTCGTCGATCCGCAGAACGACGTCACCGCCGACGACGTGCGCCTCGCCCACCGCGAAGGCTACGTCTCGGTCGAACACCTCAAGCGCTACACCACGCTCGGCATGGCCACCGACCAGGGAAAGGTCGGCAACGTGATCGGCCTGGCGCTGATGGCGGATGCGCTCGGCAAGGACATCCCGGAGGTCGGTACCACGACCTTCCGCCCGCCGTACACGCCCGTCAGCCTCGGCGCGCTCAGCGGGCGCAGCGTCGGCAGCCACTTCAAGCCGCTGCGGCGCACGCCGTTGCACGACTGGAACCTCGCCCATGGCGGCACCCTGACCGAGGCCGGGTTGTGGCGGCGCCCCTGGTATTACGCGCGCCCGGGCGAAACGCTCGCGCAGGCCTACGTGCGCGAGGCGGCGTGCGTGCGCAACGCCGTCGGCTTGTGCGACGTCACCTCGCTCGGCAAGATCGCCGTGCAGGGGCCGGACGCGACCGGGTTCCTGAACCGCGTCTACTCCAACCCGTTTGCCAAGTTGCCCGTCGGCAAGGCGCGTTACGGCATCATGCTTCGCGACGACGGCATCGTGATGGACGACGGCACCACCTGGCGCCTGAGCGAGACGGACTACTTCATGACCACCACCACCGCGCACGCGGCCAAGGTGATGGTGTGGCTGGAAGAGCTGCTGCACACGCGCTGGCCGGACCTGCGCGTGCACCTGACCAGCGTGTCCGAGCAGTGGGCGGGTTGCGCGGTCGCCGGGCCGAAGTCGCGCAGCGTGCTCGAAGCGGCGATCGTCGGCGACGCCGCGACGGTGGGCGACGCGGCGTTGCCGTTCATGGGCGTGATCGAAACGACCCTCGAAGGCGCGCTACCCTGTCGTATCGCGCGCATCAGTTTCTCCGGCGAGATGGCCTACGAGGTGTACGTGCCGTCGGACTACGGGCCGGCGGCGATGGACCTGCTGTGGGCCGCCGCCGAACCCCTCGGCGGCTGCCTCTACGGCACCGAGGCGCTCGGCGCGTTACGCATCGAGAAAGGCCATGTCACCGGCGCGGAGTTGGACGGGCGGGTCACCATCGAGGACGCGGGCCTCGGCAGGATGGCGGCAGATAACAAGGCCTACATCGGCAGCGTGCTGCGCAAGCGCCCGGCGCTGACCGACGAGAGGCGCCCGCGCCTGGTCGGCATCTTCCCGAAGACGCCCGGGCAGACCTTCAACGCCGGCTCCATCCTGTGCGCCGCCGACGCGGTCGAGGGCCACGGCGAAGGCTGGATTACGGCCGTCACCGAATCGCCGGCGCTGGGGCACTGGATCGGGCTCGGGTTCGTCGCCGGCGGCCACGAAGCGTGGGCCGGCGAGACACTCGTCGCCGCCGACCCGGTGCGCAAGGGCAATGTCGAGGTCGAGGTCGTTTCGCCGCACATGTACGACGCCAACGGGAGCAGGATGCATGGTTGAGGCGCCGTCGCTTTTCGCGGGCAGCACAGCCTCCCGGCGCGAGGGGGCGACTGGCCGTGTCATGCCCGGCCGGCACGGGGTTCGAGGCCATGGCTGAGCGCGTTTCGGCACTCGACGGGCACTACACCCCCGGGCGATTCGGCGCGCCCGGCGATCCGGGCGTCACGCTGACCGAGATCGCCGGCCTGACCCTGCATCAGATCGCGGCCTGGCCGGACACGCTCGAGGCCGTCGCTGCCGGTGCCGCCGCGGCCGCCGGCGTGGAGACGGCACCCGGCCCGCGACTGGCCGTGTCCGGTTCGCGCGGGGCGTTGTTGCGGATCGAACCGCTCAAGTGGTGGCTGCACGGGACGGCGGCGCCGGAGATCGACCCGCAGCAGGGCGCCACCCTCGATCTCTCGCACTCGCGCACCCAGGTGCGCATCGCGGGAGAGCAGGCTGCCGCCCTGCTCAACCGCCACCTGCCGCTGGACCTGCGAGAGACCGCGTTCCCGCCGGGCTCGGTCGCCTCCAGCGCGCTGCACCATGTGGGTGTCACTTTGTGGCGTTCCGCGGCCGGTTACGAACTGTTCCTGCCGCGCGGCTTCGCCGTGTCGCTGTGGGAGGTGCTGCTCGAAGGTGCCGCGCAGTTCGGTGCCGAGGTCGGGCAACGCTGACGCCGCTCGCGCCCGGCAGGACGCGGCGACCGCCTCGGTCGCCGCGGGCATGACGTCCGCCATGGCGTCCGGCGACCCGGAGGTGTTGCGCGAACTGCGCGTCCTGTACATCCGTTCCGGGTCGCCGCCGGACCTGCGCCAGCGCGACCGCGCGCTGACCTGGCCGCTGGAACGCCCGAAGCGCACCCTGCCGGTGGCGCTCGCGCGGGCTCGGGAGGCACCGCACGACGCGGTACTGATCGATCTGCTCGGTCGACTGCGCAGCACGGAGGCAACGGCGTCGTTGAGTCTGGCCTTCGCGGATCCGCGCGTGCGGGCTCAGGCGGCCGCCGGACCGGGCATGTCCCCGGACCCGGCCGCGCGCGCGGCGCTCATGGAGGCGCTCGGTTCGTCCGACCGCGAGCAGGTCGTCGCCGCGCTGGGCGGACTCGGTGCGAGCGCGGACCCGGCCGAGTGCGCAACCGTCCTGGCATACCTGCACGACGCCGACCCGGAGACCAGATGGATGGCGGTGTCGGCGGCCACCCGGCTGGGCTGCCTCGAACGCAACGCGCTCGAGCAGATCGCCCGCGAGGATCCCGACCCCACGGTGCGTGCGCTCGCCGAGGAACGCCTGCGCTGAGGCCCGACGGCTGCCGATGCCGCGCTCGTGCGGTATCGAGCGGTTGAATCCCCGGCGAGCGCCCCGACTTGGGACCGATCGTTGAGCTGCCACCCGGAGGCAGTCCGTGGACAAGAGAACCCAGGTACATCTGTGGTACGTGATGATCGCCGTGCTCGGCGTGATCTGGCTGCAGGAGCTGTGGACCCAGGCGCGGCAGGTCGAACCCATTCCCTACAGCCGCTTCGAGCAGTACCTCGAAGAAGGCCGCATCGACACCGTGCTGATCGGCAACCAGACCATCCGCGGCACGTTCAAGACGCCCCAGGACGGGCGCACCGGTTTCGTGACGACGCGCGTGGAGCCGGGCCTGGCCGACAAGCTCAAGGCCAGCGGCGTCGAGTTCGCGGGCGCCGTGGAGAGCACCTTCTTCCGCGACCTCCTGTCCTGGGTCGTCCCGGCGCTGGTGTTCTTCGGCGTGTGGTTCTTCCTGGTGCGCAGGATGGCCGAGAAGCAGGGCTTCGGCGGGTTCATGACCGTCGGCAAGAGCAAGGCCAAGGTCTACGTCGAGAAGCAGACCGGCGTCACCTTCGACGACGTGGCCGGGGTGGACGAGGCCAAGGGCGAGCTGGTCGAGATCGTCGAGTTCCTGAGAAACCCCCAGGAGTATGGCAAGCTCGGCGCGCGCATCCCGAAGGGCGTGCTGCTGGTGGGGCCGCCCGGCACCGGCAAGACCCTGCTGGCGAAAGCCGTCGCCGG
>JBFJWO010000443.1:0-4586 GCA_041623575.1 Gammaproteobacteria bacterium | reverse complement strand
GCGCCGCGCCGAGCGGCGGCGCGGGCGAAGCAGCATCGCCGGGTGCGGCACCGGTCGCCGGTACCGCCGGCTCCTGCGCGGGCAACGCCTGCGCGACCGGCTGGATGCCGGCCGCCGGGCCCGCGTCTTCGGTCTGCACCGGCTCGCCATCGGCCCCCGTCGGCGCGTCGGAATCGCCGTTCTTGGTCTGCCACCAGATCAACACCATCACCGCCAGCACCACCACGACGGCGGCCGACATCCAGCGCATCAGCGGGTCGCTGCTCGCCCGTTGCGAGCCGACCCCGTTGACCGGGGTGATGTCGGGATCGGTGGCGTTGGCGCGGTTGAACGCATCGACCAGCGCCTCGGCGTCGAGGTTCAACACTTTCGCATAGGAGCGCAGGTAGCCGCGTCGAAACGCCACCGGCAGGTCGCCGGGCTCGTTGCTTTCCAGCGATCTCAGCACCGACTCGGACAGGTTCAGCTGCTGCGCCGCCTCGGCGAGCGAGAGCTTGGCGTTGGAGCGCGCCTTGCGCAACAGCGCGCCGATGTCCTGGTCGATGAGCTCGCCGGGGTATTCCTGCTGTACTGCCGCGTTCATTGGCTTGACGACTCGTTGATGCTTTGCGCCTCGGGCGAAAGCGGGAACAAGGTGTTCAACCGCGTGGCGTAGGTGGATGCCAGGTTTCGATTACCGAGGTCGCGATGGATGTTTACGGCCATGAACAGGCTCTCGGGGGACTGCGGAAAGAGCCTGTGGTAGCGCTCCAGGTACGTGAGCGCGGCCTGGTAGCGGCTGCGCTCGCGGTTGAGGTCGACCAGGTCCAGCAGGGCCGGGGCGAACCGGGGGTTGCTCTCGAGCGCGCGCCCGAAGAAGACCTCGGCGGCATCCAGGTCGCCGGTGGTCAGCGCGCAGGTCCCGGCGTTGCGGTAGGCGAACTCCGGGGTCTTGTACAGCGGGTTGCGGGCCGCCGCCAGGAACCGCTTCTCGGCCTCCGCACGCCGGCCCTTGTCGCACAGATAGGCGCCGTAGTTGTTCAGCACTTCGGAATCGTCCGGGTCGAGCGCGATCGCGCGTTCGAAATAGCGCTGCGCTTCCGGGTCTTTGCCCAGGCGGGCCTGCAACAACGCGAAGCCGCTGTTGGCCTTGGCGTTGTCGGGGTCCTGGTCCAGCGCTTTCTCGAACTTGGCCTTGGCCTGCTCGAGGTTGCCGCGTGCCAGGTAGCCGGCGCCGAGCTGGGCGTTATAGGTGGCCGCCTTGCGCAGTTTCGCCTCGCTCAGCCGGTCGCCGGAGGTCGCGCAGCCGCCGGCCAGCAAGGTCGCCAGCACCAGCGCGGTGGCCCTCAGCACGCGCTTTCCCCGAAGCGGGGCACGTCGAAGCGCCGCGCGCGGCGGCTGCGGTCGCGCACTTGCCCGGCCAGCTGGCCGCACGCCGCGTCGATGTCGTCGCCGCGGGTCTTGCGCGTAATGGTCATGATGCCGCCCCGGTACAGGATGTCGCGAAAGCGATCGATGGCCGACTGCGGCGAGGTCTCGTAGCCACACCCGGAAACGCGATTGTACGGTATCAGGTTGACCTTGCAGGGCAAGTCCCCGAGCAGGCGCAGCAGCGCGCGAGCGTGCTCGATACCGTCATTGACGCCGCGCAGCAGTATGTACTCGAAGGTGACGAACTTGCGGTGATCGCCCTGCACGTAGCGCCGGCACGCGGCCAGCAGATCGGCCAGCGGGTACTTGCGGTTGATGGGCACCAGTTCGTCGCGCAGCGCGTCGTCGGGCGCGTGCAGCGAGACGGCTAGCGCCACGTCGGCCGCCTCACGCAGCCGGTCGATGGCGGGTACCACGCCGGCGGTGCTGACGGTGACGCGGCGCTTGCTGAGACCGTAACCCAGGTCGTCGGTGAGCAGGCGCAGCACCGGCACCAGGTTGGAGAAGTTCGCCAGCGGCTCGCCCATGCCCATGAACACGACATTGCTGATGCGCCGGCCGCTGCCCGGCGCGTGATCCTGCAGCAACTCGTGCGCCAGCCACACCTGGCCGATGATCTCGCCGCTGCTCAGGTTACGGTTGAAGCCCTGGCGGGCCGTGGCGCAGAAAGAGCAGTCGAGGGCACAGCCGACCTGGGAGGAAATGCACAGCGTATTGCGCTCCGCCTCCGGGATGAACACGCTCTCGATACAGTCCCCGCCCGCCACGCGCAGCAGCCACTTGCGGGTGCCGTCCGCCGAGACCTGCTCGCGCACCAGTTCCGGGGGCCGGAACTCGGCCGCTTCGACGAGCGACTCGCGCAACCGCCGGCTCAGGTCGGTCATGCGGGCGAAATCGGTCACGCCGTGGTGATACACCCAACGCAGCACCTGCGCGGCCCGGTACGGCGGCTCGCCGCGTTCGCCGAAAAAGTCCCGGAGTTGTCCCGGGTCGAGATCGAGCAGGTTCTGGCGGGTGCTCGTGTCCACCGGCTCAGCGCGTACGCTCGCAGATCCCGTCGTCGCCGAAGAAGAACTCGATCTCGCGCGCCGCCGTCTCCGCCGCGTCGGAGCCGTGCACCGCGTTTTCCTCGACATCGGTGGCGAAATCGGCGCGGATGGTGCCGGGCGCGGCATCCTTGGGGTTGGTCGCCCCCATCAGCTCGCGGTTGCGGGCGATGGCGTTCTCGCCCTCCAGCGCCTGGACGACGATCGGCCCCGAGGTCATGAAGGCGACCAGGTCGGCAAAGAACGGCCGCTCGCGATGCACGTCGTAGAACGCCTCCGCCTGCTCGCGGGTGAGATGCAGCATCCTGGCCGCGACGATGCGCAAGCCCCCGCGCTCGAAACGGTCGTAGATCTGGCCGATGACATTCTTGCCCACGGCGTCGGGTTTGACGATCGAAAGGGTACGTTCTACAGCCATTAACCGGTAGCTCCAGCCTGTTGTGCGAAAAGTCGGCTAAACCGGCAATATTACTAGGGTTACTGGCCCTAAAGAAAGAGCAAGAAAGCAGGATCTCAGCTCGATTCCAGGGACACGTAGCGATGGCCCGGCATCTCGCCCTGGCGCTGGCGGCGCGCCACCTCCAGCACCCCGCGGCGCTCCATCAGCTCGCCCAGGCTGATCCCGTCGAGGAAATCGTGGATACGCTGGCTGAGCGCCGTCCACAGGTCGTGGGTCAGGCAATGGCGCGCCTCGCGGCAATCGTACTGCCCCTCGCACACCGCCCCGGCCACCCCCTCGTCGACGGCCTCGATGATCTCGGCGATGGCGATCCCGAGCGGCGGGCGGCTCAGGCGGTAGCCGCCACCGGGCCCCCGGGTGCTGGTCACCAGACCGTGGGCACGCAGTTTCGCGAACAGCTGCTCGAGATAGGAAAGCGAGATGTCCTGGCGGGCCGAGATGTCGGCGAGCGAAACCGGCCCCGCGTCGCCGCGGATCGCGAGATCCAGCATCGCGGTGACCGCGTAGCGGCCGCGGGTGGTGAGTTTCATGCCCCGAGCCGTGCTGGCGCGCCGTTCACGTGGCGTCCAGGTCCCGGCCGGCAGCGACGTCGCCCGCGGCCTCGCTGAGCGCCTCGTCACAGCCCTTCAGCGGCGGCAGGTCGAGCGTGTCGACGTTGGCGCCCAGGATCTTCACCGCGCCGCACAGTTCGTCCAGTTTCAGGTTCATCTCGTGGATCTGGTCGAGGATGCCGTTGACCGTGATCGCCATCGGATCCGGCATGTCCTGGGTCAGGCCGTACGCATCGAAACCCATGCGCCGGGCCATGCCGGCGCGGTGCTCGGCGGTGGGCACCGCACGCGGCGTACGCTCGGCACGCACGACGACGCGCCCGGGAATTCCCACCACCGTGGCGTTCGGCGGCACTTCCTTGATGACGACGGCGTTGGAGCCGATGCGCGCGCCGTCGCCCACCCTGAAGGGGCCCAGCACCTTGGCGCCCGCGCCGATGACCACGTTGTTGCCGACGGTCGGATGGCGCTTGCCGGGATTCCACGAGGTGCCGCCCAGGGTGACGCCCTGGTAGAGCGTCACGTCGTCGCCGATTTCGGTGGTCTCGCCGATCACCACGCCGAGACCATGGTCGATGAAGAATCGCCGCCCGATGCGCGCCCCGGGGTGGATCTCGATGCCCGTCAGCCAGCGGCCCAGGTGCGAGAGCACGCGCGCCAGCCACTTGGCGCCCTGGCGCCACAACCAGTGACTGGCGCGGTGCAGCAGCAGCGCGTGCAGGCCCGGGTAGGTGGTCAGGACTTCGAGGGTCGTGCGCGCGGCGGGATCACGCTCAAAGACGCTGCGCACGTCTTCTTTCAGTTGCTCAAACATGGGGTTTGCGGCGGCGCGACCGTGGTGGCGATGACCAATAACCGAGTTAATTGGTCGGTTATTATACAAGCTTGTGCCCGCAAGGGAAGCGTCTGCGCCGCGCTCAGCGACCGAGGCGACGGTCGATGGCGGTGAGAATACCGCGCAGAATATTGACCTCCGCGGCGCTCGGCCGCACACGGGCCAGCATCCGCCGCAACCGGCGCATCAGCAGTCGGGGGTTGGCGGGGTCGAGGAACGCCAGCTCCACCAGCACGCGCTCGAGCTCGGCCACGCACTGCTCGAGGTCGGCGTGGCGAGCCGGC
>JBFJWO010000442.1:0-4601 GCA_041623575.1 Gammaproteobacteria bacterium | reverse complement strand
CTCTCGTCACGCAGCCAGATGGCTGGCATGGAGATGCCCCAGTTGCCGGCCGGCGTCTCGTAGTAGTCGATGCCGTTGGCGTCCAGCAACTCGCGCAACTCGGCGGCCTCGTCGTCCAGCACGCCGCGCAACCTGAGGAGTTGAACCGGCACGAGGGCGAACCGGGCGCTCAGGCGCGTGCGCCGACGGCCTCGGCCATGGCGCCGAGGGTGGGGTAGAGGAAATCGACCTCGGGGCGTTCGCTGACGCGCGCGGTGGCGCCCCACTCGCCGCCCGCGGCGAGCCCCTGGCGATCGATCCAGGCCCGCGCCAGCCCGGCTTCGGCGGCGGGCACGTGATCGTGGAAGAGACTCTGCGCGGTGTGCAGGATCTGCGCACCCGTCACGCCGAGGTCGGCCGCGACGTGCTCGAGCAGGTAGGCGAAGTTGCGCGGGTCCGGCTTGTAGGAACCGACGTCCTCGGCGGTATAGACCGCGTCGAAGCGCACCCCGAGCTTGCGCTGCGAGGCGGCGAACCCGGCGCGATCGACGTTGGAGAGGATCACCAGTTCGTAGTGCTCGGCCAGCACCCGCAGCGCGTCGGCGGTATCCGGGAAGGCCGGCCAGTGCGGCAGCGATTCGCCGAAGGCGCGGTCGAGGCCGGCCGCGCTGCGCAGGCCGTACTGGCGGGCGAACTCGGCGTGCACCCGCTCGAGCAGTTGCGGGTAGCGCATGCCCGGCGTGCTCGCCTGCTGCGCGCTCTCGATCTGCGCGAAGGTCTCGAGCGCGAGGCCGCGACGGATCGCCCGGCAGTCGTTCTCCATCAGCAGCGGCTGCAGCGCGTCCCAGATGCCGCTCTCCCAGTCGATCAACGTGCCGTAGCAGTCGAAGCTCAGCACCGCGAACTCGGCCAGCGACCTAGCCATCGCCGGTTTCGCCGCCCCGCGTGCTGCGCTGCCAGTCGATCCCGATCAGCACGCAGCCGGTCTCGGTGCGGCTGTCGTGGCGGGTACCCGGCTCCATGATCACGTAGTCGCCGGCGCGGTAGACGGTGCCGTCGTCCTCGATCAGTTCGCCGTCGAGGATCAGGAACTCCTCGCGCCGTTCGTGCGTGTGGGTGAGGGTGTGCGCGCCGGGTTCCATGCGCATCAGGTAGGCGCCCTCGCCCGACGCGCGGTCGTAGCTGAGCGGCAGGAAAGACATCTCCGGTTGCCGCGGCCCCTCCAGGTCATAGGGTTCGAACGCGGCGTTGGCGGTGTCGATGATGGTTCGGCCTTTCAAGCGGCGGTCTCCGAGCGGGTGCGCGGGCAGTATAGCCGCTCGCGCCGGGGCTCGAGAAAGCCGGGCGCCCGGCTCCGGGCGCGGCTCAGGCCCGCACGCGGGTCTTGTCCGGGTCGTAGAAGGGGAAACGCACGACCTCGGCCGGGATGCGCTTCTGGTGGCCGTCGAGCTTGCCGACCTCGACCTCGGTGCCGATCCCGGCGTGCTCGATCGCCATGCGGCACAACGCGATGTTCTTGCCGAGGATCGGCGAGCGCGTGGCGCTGGTGACGACCCCGACCTGCTGGCGCCCGATGTGCACGCCGTCGCCGTGCGCCCCCGCTTCTCCGCCGGCCAGTTCCAGCCCGACCAGGGTGCGCTGCGGTTGCTGCTTGCGCCGGGTCAGCGCCTCGCGGCCGACGAAATCCTCGTTCTTGCTCTTCAGCGGGACGGTGAAGCCGATCCCCGCTTCGAACGGGTCGGTCTGGTCGTCGAACTCGTGGCCGGCGAACACCAGCCCCGCCTCGATGCGCAGCATGTCCAGCGCCTCCAGGCCGAGCGGCGTCAGCGCGTGCGGCGCGCCCGCATCCCACAACGCGTCCCACAGCGAGACCGCGTGCTTGGGGTGGCAGAACACCTCGAAGCCGAGTTCGCCGGTGTAGCCGGTGCGCGAGAGCACGATGGGCACGCCGTCGGCGTCGCCGATGCGCGCGACGCTGAAGCGGAACCAGCCGAGTTCGTCGATGCCCGGCTGGTCGGGGCGTGTCCACACGATCTCGCGCAGCACGTCGCGGCTCTTCGGCCCCTGTACCTGCAGGTTGCACAACTGCTCGGTGGAGCGTTTCACCCAGGCGCGCAGGCCCAGGCGCTCGGCCTGCTCGCGCAGCCACAGCCCGCTGGTGTCGCAGCCACCGATCCAGCGGAAGTTGTCCTGGCCGAGGCGGAACAGCGTGCCGTCGTCGATCATGCCGCCGGTCTCGTGGCACATCGCGGTGTAGACCACCTGCCCGACGGCGAGGCGGCGCACGTTGCGCGTGAGGCAGGTCTGCAGCAGCGTCTCGGCGTCGGGGCCGAGGACTTCGAACTTGCGCAGCGGCGTCAGGTCCGTCACCGCCACGCCTTCGCGGCAGGCCCAGTACTCGGCCTGCGCGCCGTGGCGCGTGTAGTGGTTGGCCAGCCAGTAGCCGTTGTACTCGGCGAAGTTGCGGGTGTGCTGCGCGGTGCGCGAGTGAAACGGCGTCTCGCGCGTGAGTTGCGGTTCGGCGTCGGTGGTCATGCGGTAGGCGATCGCTCTGGAGAAGGGTTTGCCCGGCGGGTACACCCGCAGGTGGATGTCGGTGGGGTTCCAGCCGTTGGCGGCGTCGATGTCGTCGGGACAGGCCGATGACACGCAGACCATGTCCTCGAGCGCGCGCAGCAGCACGTAGTCGCCGGGACGCGACCAGGGTTCGTCGGCCAGCAACTGGTTGTGCTCGTCGAAGGCGGTGTTGAAGAACAGGTTCATCGCCATCCAGCCGCGGCGAGGCGCGATGCCGTACGGGGCGAGCGCGGCGTTGAAGTTGTCCGAGCAGTTCACGTGGCCGGGGTAGCCGAGGTCGTCGTAATACTTGGCCGTGCAGGCGAGCCCGAAGCTGTCGTGGCGCCCGCAGGTGTCGCGCACCACTTCCACCAGCGGCTGCATGTCCTGGTCGAAGAACTTCGAGTGCAAACCCGGTCCCGGGTAGGCGGCTCCCATCAGGGTGCGCGTGCTGGTGGCGTCCAGGCAACGCTCCAGCCCCTTGTCCAGCCGCGCGAGGTCGAAGCACTGGAAGTCGGAGCACTCGCGGCCCTCGACGTCGATGACCTGGATGTACTCCCCGGCGCGGACTTCGTAGGCCTGCGCCGTCGCCCGGGCGATGCGCGAGTCGAGCCGGGCATCGGCGAGCGGGGCGGGCAGCTCGAGCACGGCCGGCTCGGTCACGGCCGCGCGGTGCACGAGCACGACGAGGTCGGTCGGCGGGTCCTGGGCATCGACGGCCATGTCGAGCCCCGGCGCGACGACCACGCAAAAAGCCTCCGCGGCGCTGGTCAGCTCGGCGCGGCTGGCGGGCGGCGCGTCGGGCTCGAACGGCAGCTGGGCGCGCGCGTCTGCGATCGCGAGCCCGTTCTGCCCGAGCCACGCGCGCAGGCTCCGCGAGCTCCCGCTGTCACGCTCGAGCAGCGCCAGCGTGCCGCGTGCCGTCCCGCTCCGCGCGCGGCCTTCGAGCTGCGTGGCCCGGCGGCCCTCGACCTCGAAGCTCAGCACCTCGGCAGTCTGTCGGCCCTCCGGGTCGACGATCTCGAGGCGGTCGCCGGCGCGCAGGCGCAGCACGGTTGCGCCGGCCCCGCGTACGGTGTAGCGCTCGACGCCGGGCGGCAGCAGCCGCAGCCCTGGCTGCAGCAGCCGCACGGCGTGGCCCGAGCCGGCGATCGCGAGGGCCACGGCGTCAGTCCTCTGTCGCGCCGGAGCCGGGAGACCGCTTCGTGGCGCAGGTCGTGGAAGCGCAGGTTGCGCAAGCCGGTGTCCTTGATGATCTTCTTCCAGGCCATGCGGAACTCGTAAGGGCGGCGCTGGCCGTTGCGGCCGGGCTCGCCCCGGAAGATGAGATCGGTGTCGAGCGGGCGTATGGGGTGGGCGAGGGCGGCCCGCATTACCTCGAGGGCGGCGCGGCTCAGCGGCACGGTGCGGGCGCTGCCGTTCTTGGTCTCGGTCAGGCGCACCACGCGCTGGGCGAGGTCGACCTGCTCGCGGCGCAGGGTCTGGATCTCGCCTGCGCGCATGGCGGTGTAGAGCGCGGTGCGCACGATCCAGGCGAGCATGGCGTTCGAGTAGGCGTCGCAGGCCGCGAGCAGGGTCTTCTCCTCGGCCGCGGTCAGCCGGCGGGTGCGGCCCTTGCCGGGGGCGGGCTTGCGGATGTTCGCCACCGGGTTGTAGACGAGCCCGAGGCGCATGTTGAACAGGTGCGAGAGCAGCGCGAGCTCGAGGCGCACGGTGTCGGCGGACTTGCCGGCCTGCAGGCGCTTGTCGCGGTAGGCGGCGACGACGTGTGGCGTAATCGCGGCCAGGCTGTAGGCGCCGAGCGCCTTGACGAGGTTCTTGGCCTTGAGGACCTCGGCCTTGGCGGTGCTGGCGGCCTTGGTCACGGTGACCTCGGTGTGGTAGCGCTCCATGGCGTGGCGCAGCAGCAGGTGGCCTGCGTCCGCGCGGTCGATGTAGACGCCGCGCACCATCTCGTCCTCGGTGCGCCGCGCCCAGTCGGTGGCGTCCTTCTTGGTGCGGAAGGTCTTGACCGCGGTCGGCCAGCCGCGCTTGCGCACGACGGCTTTCCAGGTCTTCGACGGGGT
>JBFJWO010000441.1:0-4603 GCA_041623575.1 Gammaproteobacteria bacterium | reverse complement strand
GCGCTACGCGGGTGCGCTGCGTATCGACCACGTCATGAGCCTGAGCCGGTTGTTCTGGATTCCGCAGGACCGCCCGCCGGCGGACGGGACCTACGTGGACTACCCGTTCGCGGCGCTCGCCGAGACGCTTGCCCGCGCCAGTCGCAAGTACCGTTGCCTGGTGGTCGGCGAGGACCTCGGCACCGTGCCGGCGGATTTCCGCGCAGCCCTCGGCCGCCTGGGGACCCTGGGTTGCCGCGTGCTGTGGTTCGAACGCGACGCCGAGGGGCGGTTCCTCGCGGCGCAACGTTATCCGCGTGCCAGCGTCGCCAGTGCCACCACCCATGACCTGCCGACGATCCAGGGTTTCTGGGTCGGGCGGGACATCGCGCTGCGCTCGCGCCTCGGCCTGTACCCCGATGCCGGCGCCCACCGGCGTGCGCTCGCCGAGCGCAGCGCCGCGCGTGCCGCCCTGGCCCCGTTGCTGAACGGGCTCGACATCGGCGAGGCGCACCTTGCCGCGGGCGTTGCGCCGCGCGGCTTGTGCGCCGCCGTGCACGCGCTTCTGGGCCGGACTACCTCGATGCTGTGCCAGTACCAGCTCGAGGACGTGCTCGAAATGACCGACGCGGTCAACGTCCCGGGCAGCGCCGACGAACAGCACCCGAACTGGCGCCGCAAGCTGCCGGTCGCCGTCGAGCTGCTCGCCCACGATCCCCGCCTCGCGGCGTTGGGCGACGCGGCCGGCGACACCCTGGCGAGTTAGAATCGCGCCATGCGCATAGGCTTCGGATTCGACGTGCACGCCTTCGACGCCGGCGATCACGTGGTCCTGTGCGGGGTGCGCATCGCGCACGTCCGCGGCCTGCGCGCGCATTCCGACGGCGACGTGGCGTTGCACGCCCTGTGTGACGCGCTGTTGGGCGCGGCGGCGCTCGGCGACATCGGCGTGCACTTCCCCGACGACGACCCGCGCTACCAAGGCATCTCCAGCCGCGAGCTGCTGCGCCGCGTGCTCGTCAAAGTGCACGAGGCCGGTCTGCTGGTCGGCAACGTGGACCTCACCCTGGTGGCGCAGGCGCCGCGACTGGCGCCGCACGTGCCGGCGATGTGCGCCAACCTGGCGGCCGACCTCGAGGTCGACCCGTGCCGCGTGAACGTCAAGGCGACCACCACCGAGGGGCTTGGCTTCACCGGGCGCGGCGAGGGACTGGCGGCCCACGCGGTCGCGCTGCTGGTGCCCGCCCCGTGAGCCGCTGATGGCACTCGGCCCACTCCTCATCGACCTGGCCGGCACGGCCCTGGCGGCAGAGGACCGCGAGTTGCTGCGCCACCCGCTGGTAGGAGGCGTGGTGCTGTTTCAGCGCAACTTCGCCGATCCCGAACAGTTGCGGGCGCTGTGCCGCGACCTGCACGCGCTGCGCCAGCCGCGGCTGCTGGTCACCGTGGACCAGGAGGGCGGGCGGGTGCAGCGCTTTCGGGACGGTTTCACCCGCCTGCCGGCGCCGGCCGCGTTGGGGCGGCTGTACGACCGGGACCCGGCGCGGGCTCGCGGGTTCGCGGAACGCTTCGGCTGGCTGCTGGCGAGCGAACTGCGGGCCTGCGAGGTCGATGCGAGTTTCGGTCCGGTGCTCGATCTCGGCCGCGGCCCCAGCGCCGTGATCGGCGAGCGCGCGCTGCACGCCGACCCGCGAATCGTCGCGACCCTCGCCAGCGCCATCGTGCGCGGTATGCACAGCGCGGGCATGGCGGCGACCGGCAAACACTTCCCGGGCCACGGCAGTGTGCGCGAGGACTCGCACCTCGACTGCCCGGCCGACGAGCGGGACTACGCGAGTATCGAGGCTCGCGACCTGGTGCCGTTCGCCCACCTGATCCGCAACGGCGTCGATGCGATCATGACCGCCCATGTCAGCTACCCGGCGGTCGATGCGGGGGTGGTCTGCTACTCGAAGGAGTGGCTGGGCGGCCGGCTGCGCGAGCAGCTGGGCTTCGCCGGCGCGGTGCTCACCGACGACCTCAGCATGGCCGGGGCGGGCGCCCCGGGAGATGCGCCCGAGCGCGTGGCGGCGGCGCTGGCGGCGGGCTGTGACCTGGCGCTGGTCTGTAACGACCGCCCGGCCTGCCTGCGCGTGGTCGATTCGGTGGAACACACGCCGGACCCGGTGGCGCAGTTGCGGCGTACCCGGTTGCACGGGCGCGGCGCGCTTACCGCGCAGGCCTTGCACGACGACCCGCGGTGGCGCGCGGCGCGCGAGGCCGTCGCCCGCCTGCACGACACGCCCGTCGCGGGCAACTGAGCCAGCGATGACGGTCGGCGCCAACCGCCACGCGCGAACGCCGTGCGCCGGTGCAATGCATTGAGCGTGCCGCTCGGAGTGATCGGCGGCACCGGCTTCACGCCCGAGGGATTGGTCGAGGTCACCGAGTCGCGTCCGCGCACCCCGTGGGGGGAACCATCCGGCCCGTTGCTCGGCGGTCGGGCGGGATCGCGCGAGGTGGTCGCGCTGCAGCGCCACGGTGCGCAGCGCAACGTTCCGCCGCACCGGATAAACTACCGTGCCAACCTGTGGGCGCTGCGAGAGGCGGGGGTGCGCAAGGTGGTCGCGGTGGCGGCGGTCGGCGGCATTGCCGACGACACGCCCCCGGCCGCGGTGGTGATCCCGGAGCAGCTCATCGACTACACCTACGGGCGCGGCCACAGCTATTTCGAAGACGACCTCGACGAGGTCCGGCACATCGATTTCACCGAGCCCTACAGCGCGGCCCTGCGCGGTGAGTTGCTGGCCGCGGCGGGCGAGGCCGGCGTCGACGCCGTGCCGGGCGGGACCTACGCCGCCACCCAGGGCCCGCGCCTGGAAACGGCGGCCGAGGTGCGACGGCTGGCCCGCGACGGCGCCACGCTGGTCGGCATGACCGGTATGCCCGAAGCGGCGCTCGCCCGCGAGATCGGGCTCGACTACGCCTGTTGCGCGGTGGTGGTCAACTGGGCGGCGGGCAAGCGCCCGGGACCGATCGAGATGGCCGAGATCGAAACCCACCTGGCGCTCGGCATGCGGCGCGTCCAGGCTTTGCTGGCCGTGTGGTTTCGCACGGCGGCGCCGTGAACGACGGCGTATCGCCGCCGCAAGCAGGAGTGATGGCCGTGACCGGGAGAGGACGATGAGACGAAGTTGCTGGACGCTGCTGGCGTGCCTCGCGTTGCCGGGCCCGGCCTGGGCCCAGACCTCCGTGCAGCACTCCCTGCTCGGCGAGTACGCGAGCGGCGGGGACGAGCTGGTCGACCCGGATTCGGGTACGGCGTTGCGCGCCGGCGAACGCGTGCAGGTGTCCTACGGCGCGCGCTTTTTCAACAACGAGCTGCCCGAGTGGCGGGTCGACCTGCGCCTCGGGGTGAAGCTCGGCATCGTCGACGTCAGCGGTGGCGACGGCTACTTCCTGCGCTACCCGGTCGAGCTGATCATCCTGCGCCAGTTCGGCGAGTCCTTCGCCTTCGGTGCCGGCGCGCTCGGGCATCTGGCGCCGCGCTACCGGTTCGAGGTGGACAACGTCGACGACGAGATCGACTTCGACGACGCGTTCGGCTTTACCGTGCTCGGCGAGGCGACCCTGTCGGAGCGCTTCGTCCTCGGCGTGCGCTACCTGTCGATCGACTACGAGAAGGGCGACGCGCAGTTCGTGCTGGTCGACGGCGACATCAGCGACGCCATCGACGGCTCCTCGCTCGGCGTGTACCTGGGTTACCTGTTCCAGTAACGGCGCGCCCGTGGCGAGCCGCCCCGGCGTCAGTCGGTGAGCACCTCGCCCTCGTGCTCCAGGCGCGTCGCCAGCACCACGATCCCGAGCAGCGGATGGTCGAGGTAGTGCACCTCGTTGCTGCGCATGCGCCGGTGATAGCGCACCGGGAACGATTGCACGGGCGGCGGTTCGGGCGGCGGGTCGAAGAAGCCGTCGTCGCTGCTCGTCAGTCCAGGCGGCGGCGGGCGTGGCGCGGCGATGGCGTGGGCCAGCGTCTCGCGGGGCAAGGTGTAGGCCAGGTCCGTGTACAGGTGCAGGAATCGACTGCGCCCGACCAGCACCGTGCCGTCGAGGGCGTACTCCGCGTAGCGCGGCGGCGCTTGCGGAGCGGCATTGCCGCCGGGTGAGTCCGGGCCGACCGCCGGGCTGGCCTGCACGACGGCGGCCGGGCGATAGGAGGCCTCCGGCGCGATCGCGTTCGCATCCACGGTCACTTTCCAGGGCTCGGCCCGGCGCTCGGCTACCGGGGCCGCCAGCGGCAGCGCCCGCAACCGGATGCGGGGGGCGTCGGGCGCTTCGACGCCGGGCTGACGCCAGGCCGTGTGCACCAGCACCTCGTAGCTGCCGAGCTCGCGCAGGCGCTCCGCCTGGGCCAGCAGCCGCGAGGGTGCGACCGCCTGCACGGCGCCGCCCCGGGCGGCCTCGGCGCCGGCGTCCCGCGCGGCGTCCAGCTCGAGGGCGCCCTCGACATCGGGCGCGAGCACCTGTGCGGGCCAGCGCTCGGAGGCCACCAGCGCCCGACGGTGGCTGAAAACGATCAGCTCGATCTCGTAGTCGTCCGGCGGCGCGACGGCCGCCGTGGCGCCGCTACCCTGCTGCGCCGGTG
>JBFJWO010000440.1:0-4604 GCA_041623575.1 Gammaproteobacteria bacterium | reverse complement strand
GCACCCCGTTCTCCCGCCGCGTCGAGGCGGCCGGCGTACGCGCCTACACCGTCTACAACCACATGCTGCTGCCGAACGTGTTCCGTTCGCTGGAGGAGGACTACGCGCACCTCAAGAGCGCCGTGCAGGTCTGGGACGTGGCCTGCGAGCGCCAGGTCGAGATCAGCGGCTCCGACGCCAGGCGTCTGGTTCAGTTGACCACCCCGCGCGATCTCGCCCGCATGGCCAACGATCAGTGCTACTACATTCCCATGGTCGACGCCGAGGGCGCGGTGCTGAACGACCCGGTCCTGCTCAAGCTCGCCGACGAGCGCTACTGGGTGTCGCTGGCCGACAGCGACATGCTGTTCTACTTCAAGGGGCTCGCGAGCGGGTTCGGGCTCGACGTTCGGGTGCACGAACCCGACGTCTCGCCGCTGGCCGTGCAGGGCCCGCTCGCCGATGCGCTCATCGCCCGCGTGTTCGGTGACGACGTCGTCGCCACGCGGTTCTTCCGCCACCGCACGGTCACGTTCGCCGGGCGCGAGATGCTCATCGCGCGCTCGGGATGGTCGCTGCAGGGCGGGTTCGAGATCTACCTCGACGGCGCGCAGCACGGCGAGGCCCTGTGGGACACCCTGTTCGAAGCCGGCGCCGATCTCGACGTGCGCCCCGGGTGCCCGAACACCATCGAGCGCATCGAGGGCGGGCTGCTGTCCTACGGCAGCGACGTCACCCTGGCGCACACGCCGTTCGAGGCGGGACTCGGCAAGTACTGCAACCTCGACACGGCACGCGAGTGCCTGGGGCACGCCGCCCTGCTCGAGAAGCGTACGCCGCCCAAGCACGTGCGCGCGCTCGAGATCGACGGCGCGCCGCTGGCGCCACCCACCGGCTTCTGGCCGCTGGCCGACGCGAACGGCCGGGCCGCCGGCCACGTCTCCTCGGCCATCTGGTCGCCCGGCGTCGCGACCAACGTCGCGATCGGGACAGTGGCGGCGCAATGGGCGGACGCCGGCACCGAACTCGTCGCCCAGACCGCAGCCGGGCCGCGCGCGGTGCGCGTTCGGGACCGGTTCTGGGCGTGACCCGCCCGCACGCGACCGCCGTTCGGCGTCTGCGGTGAGCACTGACCCGCGCGCACGCCCGGCCGAAGGTGAGCCGAACGCCGTGGCAACGCCCGTCACGGCGACCAACGCGGCCTCCTCGGGCATCGCGCTGGAGCGCGGCCGGCTCAAGGCGCTGGCCCGGCGCACCGACCGACACGGGCTGGCCCGCCTCGCAGGCTGGGCGGCGGCGCTCGGCACGACGGGCACGCTGGTGTGGCTCACGCTCGACGGCTGGCTGGTATGGCCGGCGATGCTGCTGCACGGCGTCGTGCTGTGCGTACCCGCGTACGCGCTGTCCCACGAGACCGCGCACGGAACCGCGTTTCGCACCCGCTGGCTGAACGAGGCCGTGCTGTGGCTCACCTCGCTGGTGTACCTGGAAGAACCGCTGCACCGGCGCTACACCCACACCAACCATCACACGCTGACCTGGCACGTCGGGCGCGACAGCCAGATGCCCTTCGACACGCCGATGGCCTTCGGCGGCTGGCTGGCCGAGGTGAGCGGCTTCGCGTTGCTGCGCTTCCACGTGAAGACCCTGTGGCAGCTGGCCACCGGGCGCTACGCGCCGATGCTGCGCGAGGTCACGCCGGCCAGCGAGTTGCCCAGGCTGACCCGCAACGCACGGGTGTTCGTCGCCGTCTACGCCGGGGTCGCGGCGTTGCTGGTCGCGGGGCAGACCTGGCTCGCGTGGTGGCTGGTGCTGCCACGCCTGCTCGGGGCGCCGGCGATGCTGCTGTTCACCCTGATCCAGCACGTGGAGATGCAGGAGAACTCGCCGTCCATCCTCGACAGCACCCGCTCGTTTCGGACCGACCGTCTCGGGCGCTGGCTGTACCTCAACATGAACCACCACATCGAGCACCACCTCTACCCGCAGGTGCCGTTCCACGCGTTGCCCGCCCTTGGCCGCGAACTCGCCGAACGCATCCCGCCACCCGACCCGGGCTGGTGGCGTACCAACCTCGAAGTGCTCTCGGTCGTGATCCGGCGCTCGCTCGGTCGCAACACGCGGGCGCGTTCCATTCGCCAGGCGCCGGGTATGATCGGCGAGGGGCGTTACGAACCGATCGCACGGGCCACGATGTCGTGAAGCGGGCGTTCGGGCACTCGCGCGGCGAACGAGGAAACGGGCCGCGCTCAGCCTGCCTGTTCGACCACCGTCCGCCGCGCGACGGCGCGCAGCGAAAACGCCAGGAAGTAGTACGTCCAGCCGGCAATGCCGAGCATCTTGAAGGCGTCTTCGAGCGTGACCCGGTAGGGGACCTCGAGGCGGGCGGCGGTGACGACGCTGTCGAGCACGATGGACATCGCGAAGCACGCCAGCGCCAGGCCGAGCAGCAGCCATTGGCCACGCAGCACGATGTCGCGAAAGCGCACCACGATGGCCACCGCGCACAACCCGTAGACGCCGAACACCACCGCTTCGACCAGGTGGCCGAGGCGCTCGTGCACCATCAGCAGGTCGTCGAGCATGAGTCCCGCCGTCAGGAAGCCCGACGCCACCAGGAACGCCCCTTCGCGTGAACCGGGATCGATGCGCCGCACGATAAAGGCGGCGAACCACTGCGCCGTGGCGGTCACACACCAGGCAACGATTCCGGCATTGGACAGGATGCTGGTGTAGAAAGGGATGTCGTGAGCCCGCCCGGCGAACGGGTCGCGGGTGAGGTCGTAGAAATCCACGCCCGTCGAGACAGCCACGAAGAAAACGATCCCGATGGCCGCCACCGCGACCGAATAGAAGACGGCGCATTGGGACAACTGCACTGCGATCCCGGGACGAAGGTTTTTCCCTGCGGCTTCGCTCACGGGCGCCGGGTGGGCGCCCAACCATCGTTCACCGGTTGACATGCCGGGTACCGGTTTTTGTGGTGGTCGCGACAGTATACACAGGTCGAAACGATGGACCGCGGCCCGGCCACGTGGTGCGCCACGTTGACATGACACGACATCACTAGAAAAATAGCGGTTTTTTCGCCGGCCGGCCGCGCGTCCGGTTGGCTGTCCTCGACACAAACCGTCAAGGGCCACAACGATGTTGACACTCGAAGAGGCGACCCAGGGTTTCGCCGCGGTCGGTTCCGAGCCGCGGCTGGAGGTGTTGCAGGCGCTGGTGCGCGCCGGCCCGGCGGGGTTGACCGTCGGCGACATCCAGCAGCGACTCGGCCTGCCCGCCTCCACCCTCGCCCACCACCTGCGCTTCCTGGCCGCCGGCGGCCTGATCGAGCAGCAGCGCCGCGGGCGCAGGGTCGTCAACCGTGCCCGCTTCACGCGCATCGAGGCGCTGGCCGCGTTCCTGCTGAGCGAGTGCTGTGTCGAGGCCGAAGGGGTCGACCCGTCCTGCGAGCCGGCGCCCGCCGAGCGCGAGAAATCGGCGCAGTGACGGACGGGGCGCAAGTCACGCACCGCCGGCAACGCCCGTGAGCGTCTCGAGCGCCCGTCGCTGCGCCGCCGAGGCCATCGGTACGGGGTTCCTGCTGGCTACCGTGGTCGGCTCGGGGATCATGGCCGAGCGCCTGGCCGGCGGCAACGTCGCCATCGCGCTGCTCGGCAACACGCTCGCGACCGGTGCCATCCTGGTGGTGCTGATCACCATGCTGGGCCCCGTCAGCGGCGCCCATTTCAACCCGGCGGTCACGCTGGTGTTCGCTTTGCGCCGCGAGATCGCCCGCGGCGAGGCGACCTGGTACGTGCTCGTGCAGGTCGCCGGCGGCATCGCCGGCGTGTTCGTCGCGCACCTGATGTTCGGCGAGTCCGTGCTGCAGTTCTCGCACAGGATGCGCACCGGCGGCGCCCAGTGGTTCGCCGAGGCCGTAGCCACCTTCGGGCTGGTGTTCACCATTCTCGCGACGCTGAAGGCGCGGCCGAACGCGGTCGCGATGTCGGTCGGCCTCTACATCACGGCGGCCTACTGGTTCACCGCCTCGACCTCGTTCGCCAACCCGGCCGTCACCATCGCCCGCGCCCTTTCGGACACTTTCTCTGGCATCCGCCCGCTCGACGTCGCGCCCTTCGTCGCCGCGCAACTCGGCGGCGGTGTCGCGGCCTGGGCGGTGTGCCGCTGGTTGCTGGGCGAACGGCGTGACAGCGATTCCCTCGCCGACGAGGCGTCGGCGCGCCCCTGAGCCGACATCTCGCGACCCGTTCAGCCGCCCGCGTAACGGGCGCGCAGCGCCTTCTTGTCCAGCTTGCCGACGCTGGTCTTGTCGAGCGCGTCGACGAACTCGATGCGCTCCGGCACCGCCCAGCGCGACAGCCGGCCGCTGTCGACATGCGCTGCAATAGCGGCGCGGATGTCCTCCGCGGTAGCCGCACCGGCCGCGGATGGCGCGCCCCGCACGACCAGCAGCATCGGGCGCTCGCCCCAGCGCTCGTCGGGCACCCCGATGGCCGCGACCTCGCCCACGCCCGCGCATTGCGAGGCGATGCTCTCGAGCGCCAGCGAGGATATCCATTCGCCGCCCGACTTGATCACGTCTTTCATCCGGTCGGTGATCTGCAGCGATCCCGAGG
>JBFJWO010000439.1:0-4625 GCA_041623575.1 Gammaproteobacteria bacterium | reverse complement strand
GGGCGCGACTCCGCGGCGGCACGCGCACCGGTGCTGCTCGAGCGGGGCGGCAAGCGCATCGGCCTGCTGGGCTACTCGAACACCCTCCCCGAGGCGTTCTGGGCCGGCGAGGGCCGGGGCGGGACGGCTTTCGGCGACGAACGCCACGTGCGCGAGGATGTCGCCAGGCTCGCCGCGCGCGCCGACATCGTGATCGTCTCGTTTCACTGGGGTCGCGCAGGCACTCGCGAGCTGCGCCCCTACCAGACCCGGCTGGCCCGTGCCGCCGTCGATGCCGGTGCCGACCTGGTCGTGGGTCACCATCCGCACGTGCTCCAGGCGGTGGAGACCTATCGTGGCGGGCTGATCCTCTACAGCCTGGGCAACTTCAATTTCGGGTCGTTCAGCCCGAGCGCCGACGTGAGCGTGGTGGCCAGCGTCGAGTTCAGCGAGGGCCGGGCCCCGGCGCTCGAAATGACGCCGATCAACGTGAACAACCTCGAGATTCACTTCGAGCCGCGTGTGCTGGCGCCGGAGCGGGCCCGCACCGTGTTCACTCGGGTGCGCGACCTCAGCCGCGAGTTCGGCACCGAGCTCGCGTGGCGCGGCGGTGCCATCGTCGGCGGTGACGCCAAGGCCCGCACCGCCTGGCTGCAAGTGCGCGAACCGTGAAGGTCCTCGCCTCGCCAGCGGCCGTATTTGCGCGATAATGGACATCCGTCCGCCAGCCGTGGAGAGCGTCGACATGCGTGCTGAGCGCAGCGCCGGTGTGTGCCGGACCGCCCGGGCCTCGTGTGGCGTAACGCTGCTGTTGCTCGCCGCCGCGTTCGGCGGCTGCGCGACGGTTCCGCCCTGGCAGCGCGACTACCTCGCCGAGCCGGCCATGCAGTTCGACGCCGAGGGGCTGGCGCCGAGCTTCGAGCGCCAGTACTACTTCAGCCGCGAGGCCGCCCGGGGCGGGCAGAGCTTCGGCGGCACGGGCTGCGGCTGTAATTGACTGCCCGCCGCGCGTCGCTGGTGAATACACTCGCCTCGGCCAGCGCGGCGCTGCTCGGTGTCCCGGCGGCCGCCGCGCCCGCGCCGTGGAAAGTCAGCACCGGCACCCTGGTGTTCACCGAGTTCGAGCAGGTGTCGGGCACCGAACTCGCGCTGCGCGGTACCACCCGGCTGTCGGAGGAATCCGATCTCACCCTCGGCGCGGTGCTCGACGTGCTGGTCGGCGCATCGCCGAACGGCGCGACCCCCAGCAACGTGGCACAGACCTTTACCACGCCGTCGGGTTTCGACAGCTACCGGGCGTCGGCGAACGAGGTGCCACTCGACGGGACTTTCCAGGACAACCGCCTGGAGCTGAGCGGCTCGCTCGCGCAACGCTACGCCCGCACGGCGCGGGCCAGCTACGGCGCCAGGGCGTCGCTCGAGTTCGACTACATGTCGGTCGGCGTCGACACGCGCTGGCAGTTCGACAACGAGGCGCGCGACACCGCCTGGTCCGCCGGCGCCGCGGTCTCTCACGATCGCATCCACCCGGTCGGCGGCATCCCGCGGGAACTCGCGAGCATGGCGCCGCCCGACACGCCGCAGCCGCGCCGCAATGCCGCGCTGACCAAGAACGTCTTCGACCTGCTGTTCGGCGTCTCCCGGGTGCTCTCCCGGCGCACGGTCGGCCAGCTCAACTACAGCCAAACGTTCAGCGACGGCTACCACGCCGATCCCTACAAGATCGTCAGCGTGGTCGACGCGGCCAGCGGGGCCACGGTCGACTACCTGCACGAAGCGCGTCCCGGCGAGCGCACCGTGCGCGCGCTGGCCGCGCAGGTCAAGCACCGCCTGCCGGAGGCCGTCGCCGATGTGAGCTACCGCGTCACGCGCGACGACTGGGACGTGCGTACCCATACCCTCGACCTGCGCTACCGGGTGCTGCGGGCGGCTGGCGAGTACTGGGAACCGCACGTGCGCCTCTACCAGCAGAGCGCGGCGCGGTTCTACCGCCACAGCATCACCGATGCCGAGGCGCCGTCGGGCAGCCTGAGTGCCGATCGCCGGCTCGCGGCCTTCGACGCCCTGACGCTGGGGGCGAGCTACGGCCGCGCCCCGGGGCCAGGCGAGTCCGCACGCGGCGCTTTCCGCCTGAGCCTGGAGTACTACCAGCAGTTCGGCGAGCGCCGCCCCGACGATGCGGTCGGCGTGCAGCGTGGTCTCGACCTGCTTCCCGACAACTACGCGCTGCTGTTCCGTTACAGCAGCGATTTCGACTGGTGAGCACGTGGCGGGCGCACGCCTGGAGATGCAGCGGGGCGAGGGCTTGTGGCGGGGCCGCTTCAAGGCCATGGCGAGCCCGTGCGAAGTGCTGGTGGAAGTGGACGACGCGGGCGAGGCGCGGCGACTGTGCGAGATAGCGGCCGCCGAGGCGTGGCGCATCGAGCACAAGTTCAGCCGCTACCGCGACGACAACGTGGTGTTCCGCATCAACAACGGCGCGGGCAAGCGGGTGGAGATCGATGCCGAGACCGCGCGCCTGCTGGCGTTTGCCGCGCAGTGCTACGAGTTGAGCGACGGCCTGTTCGATGTCACCTCGGGTGTGTTGCGCAAGGCATGGCGTTTCGACGGCGGCGAGGCCGTGCCCGACGCGGGTTCGATCGAGGCGTTGCTGCCGCGGATCGGCTGGAGCAAGGTGCGCTGGACGAGCGATTACGTCGAGTTGCCGCAAGGCATGGAACTCGACTTCGGCGGCATCGGCAAGGAGTACGCGGTCGACCGCGCGCAGCAACTGCTGGCCGATGCCGGTCGCTCGCCCGCGCTGGTCAACCTCGGGGGCGATCTTGCCGTCACCGGTGCGCGCGCCGACGGGCGCCCCTGGCGAGCCGGCATCGAAGACCCGGCTCGCCAGGGTGTGCGCGGGGCGCTGGCGGTGTCGAGCGGCGCGCTCGCCACCAGCGGCGATACCTACCGCTACGTGTTGAAGGACGACGTTCGCTACGGGCACGTGCTCGACCCGCGCACCGGGTGGCCGGTGCCCGGCGCTCCGCGCTCGGTGACCGTCGCGGCGCCCAATTGCACCCAGGCCGGAATGCTGGCGACGTTCGCGCTGCTCAAGGGCGCGGGCGCCGAGGCGTTTCTTGCCGCGCAGGGCCTGCCTCACTGGTGTGTTCGCTAAGCTGTTAGTTCAGTTATTTCAACGGGATGCGCGTCATTATAGATTTGTTCTAATTTGTGGCTATAATGCCGGCCATGTCCGAGAGCGTGCGCTACCCACTGACCAAGGCCGACGTGGTCGAGTTGCTGCAGCGCCACGGCATCATGCCGACCCAGCAGCGCATCGACATCGCTCACTTCCTGTTCCAGCGCCCGCAGCACCTGTCCGCCGAGGACGTGCTGGCCGGCGTCAACACGCGCCGTGAGCGCGCGTCCAAGGCCACGGTCTACAACACGCTCGGCCTGTTCGTGCGCAACGGCTTGGTGCGTGAGGTGCTGATCGATCCCGAGCGCACGTTCTACGATTCCAACACCCGCGCGCATCACCACGTCTACAACGTCGACAGCGGCGAGTTGAGCGACGTGCTCGCCGATGACGTGCGCGTAGACGGCTTGCCCGAGCTGCCGCCCGGCACGACCTTCGAATCGGTCGAACTGATCGTGAGGGTGCGCAATCGCTGAACGCCGGGCCCGCCGCCGGCGGGTGCACGCCGGGCGCCGGGTTCAGGCGAGGTCGGCCGCCAGGGCGGCGGCGGTGTCCGGCGGCAGTGCCTGCAAGGTGTGCGAATACTCGGCGTGGTCGACGCCCATGGCGATCGGCGCGCCGCGCTTGGCGGCCGCCACCATCTCGGGCGAGAGTTCGAAGCGCAGGAAATGCACCGAGGAGGTCTTGTCCTCGGTGCTGCGCTCGAGGTCCTCGTCGGACACCGGGCGCACCGGGTCGTGCTCGCCGACCCGCACCCACACCGCGTTCTCGATGCCGACCAGACGGGCCAGCGCCTGCTGGCGTTCGGCAACGTTCGTGTACTGGATCATCATCGTCGCCTTCCAGTTGCTGCCGTCCGGGATCAGCGGGTTGTAGGCCTCGAGTTCGTCCTCGATGCCGTCGGCCTCGAAGATGCGCTCGGCGCGCAGCATTTCCTGCACCTGGTAGCGCATCGTCAGGCGGTCTTCGAAGAACAGGCTCACGTGAGCGCCGAGGTCGACGCGGCGCAGTGCCTTGTGGGCCATCACTTCGGCGCGCATGGCCGCTCTCGCCTCGGCGTAGGCCTCCAGGCTCAACAGGTCGTCGCGGGTCAGTTTCTGCATCGGCGTCATATTCCGTAGGCTTTGTGGACCAGGCTGATCGGGTGAGTGGGCGCGCTGCCGTCACCCAGCGTGGTCGCGATCTGGTGACCGGCCATCGGGCAGTCGCTCGAGTAGCAGGCCGCGTCCGCCTGCTCGACCCGGCGGCCGACGGGGCGGCATATCTTTGTCGATACTTCGTGAAACTCCTGCTTCACGGCGTAGGTGCCGTCGTGCCCGGAACACCGCTCGATCACCTCCAGTTCCGTGCCCGGTACCAGTTGCAGCAGGTCGCGTGTCTTGAGCCCGATGTTCTGCACGCGCAGATGGCACGCGGCGTGGTAGGCGACCTTGCCCAAGGGGTTGTCGAAGGCCGTGTTCAGTTC
>JBFJWO010000438.1:0-4629 GCA_041623575.1 Gammaproteobacteria bacterium | reverse complement strand
CGGTGATGCGCTATGTCGGGCGTTCGGCGATCCAGACGGTGTTCACCGGGGTGGTGTGCAGCTCCGCGATCGTGCTGGCGCTGACCCTGATCAACTGGCCCAACGGGCTGCCGCGCTCGGTGTTCGCGATCTACGGCTTCGTCGCCTTCACGCTGATCGGCGCCGCGCGGCTGTTCGCCAAGGCGCTGTTCGGTGGACGCGTGGAGTGGCGAGGCCAGAAAGTGGCCGTCTACGGGGCGGGCGCCAGCGGCCGGCAGCTGGTCGGGATGTTGCGCGCCGGACACGAGTATCGCCCGGTGCTGTTCATCGATGACAGCTCGGAGCTGGTCAACCAGGAAGTCGAAGGCCTGCGCGTGCACAACCCCGGCGACCCGGGGCTAGAGGCGCACCTGAAGCGCCTCGGTATCGTGGCCGTGTTCCTTGCGATGCCGTCGATCTCGCGCGCCGTGCGCCGGCGGATACTGAAGAAGCTCGAGGCAATGCCCTTTCACGTCTACACCGTGCCCGGCCTCGACGAGATCGTCTCGGGGGTGGCGCCCATCAACCAGCTGCGGGAAGTGCCCGTGGAAGACCTGCTGGGCCGCGACCCGGTGCCGCCGGACGAATCCCTGCTGGAGCAGCTCATCGCCGCGCAGGCGGTGATGGTCACCGGCGCCGGCGGCTCGATCGGCTCCGAGCTCTGCCGCCAGATCATCGCGCGGCACCCGCGCAAGCTGGTGCTGTTCGAGCAGTCCGAGTACGCGTTGTTCAACATCGAAGCCGAGGTCTCGCGGCTGTCCCGCGCGCTGCGCGCGGACACCGAAGTCGTGCCGGTGCTGGGCTCGGTGTGCAGCGGCGGGCACGTCGAGCGCGTGATGTGTGAACATGCCCTGGAAACCGTCTACCACGCGGCGGCCTACAAGCACGTGCCGCTGGTGGAGCACAACCCGCTGGTCGGCATCCAGAACAACGTGTTCGGGACGCGTGCGGTCGCCGAGGCGGCGCGGCGCGTCGGCGTTCGGCACATGGTGCTGGTGTCGACCGACAAGGCGGTGCGCCCGACCAACGTCATGGGCGCGAGCAAGCGCATGGGCGAGCTGATCCTGCAGGCGTTGACGCCCAACTCCAAGGAGACGACCTTTTCCATCGTGCGCTTCGGCAACGTGCTCGGCTCCTCGGGTTCGGTGGTGCCGCTGTTTCGCCAGCAGATCGCCGCGGGCGGGCCGGTGACCGTGACCCACCCGGAGATCATTCGCTATTTCATGACCCTCGGCGAGGCCGTCGCGCTGGTGATCCAGGCCGGTGCCATGGCGCGCGGCGGCGACGTGTTCGTGCTCGACATGGGCGACCCGGTCAAGATCCACGACCTGGCCCGCCAGTTGATCCACCTGAGCGGGCTGGAAGTCATGGACGAGAACAATCCCGACGGCGACATCGAGATCGTGTTCACGGGCCTGCGCGCGGGCGAGAAGCTCTACGAGGAACTGCTGATCGGCGGCAACGTCTCCGGCACCGATCACCCCAAGATCCTGCGCGCCGAGGAGGAGATGTTGCCCATCGAGACGCTCGGGCCGATGCTTGCGCGACTCGAGACCGCGGTGGCCAGCAACGACGTGCCGGCCATGCGCAAGATCCTCACCGAGGCCGTGGCGGGCTACGAGCCCCAGGCGCCGCTTACCGACGACTGGGTGGTGCGCGAACTGCCGCTGGCGCAGACGGGCACCTACACTCACTGAAACGCCGGCCATGAAAGTCTTCATCCAGACACATGGTTGCCAGATGAACGAGTACGACTCGCAGAAGATGCTGGACGTGCTCGCCGAGCACAACGCGGCCGAGGCGGTCGACTCGCCGGAGCAGGCCGACCTGCTGTTGCTGAACACCTGCTCGATCCGCGAGAAAGCGCAGGAGAAAGTGTTCTCCCAGCTCGGGCGCTGGCGGCCGCTCAAGCAGCGCAACCCCGAACTCGTGATCGGCGTGGCCGGTTGCGTGGCGAGCCAGGAAGGCGAGGCGCTGCGCGAGCGTGCACCCTACGTCGACCTGGTCTTCGGTCCACAGACCCTGCACCGTCTGCCGGCGATGCTCGCCGAGGTGCGCAGCACCCGCCGCGCGGTGGTCGACATCTCGTTCCCCGAGATCGAGAAGTTCGACTGCCTGCCCGAGCCGCGCGCGGACGGCCCCTGCGCGTTCGTCTCCATCATGGAAGGCTGCAGCAAGTACTGCTCGTTCTGCGTCGTCCCCTACACGCGCGGCGAGGAAGTGAGCCGGCCGTTCGACGACGTGCTGGCCGAAGTCGACGCGCTCGCCGCCCAGGGCGTGCGCGAGGTGACGCTGCTCGGGCAGAACGTCAACGCCTACCGCGGCGCGATGGACGACGGCGGCAGCGCCGATCTGGCCCTGCTGATCGAGTACGTGGCCGCCATCGAGGGTATAGCGCGTATCCGCTACACCACTTCGCACCCGATCGAGTTCAGCGACCGGTTGATCGAGGTGTACACCCGCGTGCCGGAGCTGGTCAGCCACCTGCACCTGCCGGTACAGAGCGGCAGCGATCGCATCCTCGCGGCGATGAAGCGCAACCACACGGTGCTCGAGTACAAGTCCAAGGTGCGCCGCCTGTTCGAGGCGCGCCCGGACATGTGCCTGTCTTCGGATTTCATCATCGGCTTTCCGGGCGAAACGGAGGCGGACTTCGAGGCGACCATGGCACTGGTCGATACGATCGGCTTCGATCAGTCGTTCAGCTTCGTGTTCAGCGCGCGACCGGGCACGCCGGCGGCCGCGCTGCCCGACGAGGTCGACCTCGCCGTCAAGAAGGCGCGCCTGGCGCGCTTGCAGCAGCGCATCAACACCAACGCGCAACGCATCAGCCGCGCCATGGTGGGCACTTCCCAGCGCGTGCTGGTGGAAGGGCAATCGCGCAAGAGCGCCGCGATGCTGGCCGGGCGTACGGAGAACAACCGAGTGGTGAATTTCGCCGGTACTCCTGATATGGTAGGGCGGTTCGTGGACATCCGGATCACCGAGGCATTGCCCAATTCGTTGCGCGGAACCGTCCAGGCCGCCGCCTGAGACCGGCCGGGCGCCGAGGAGATTGCCCAGCACGTATGCGCAGACTCTCTACCCTGCCGGCACCCGCCCGCCGCCGCGCGGTGCCGTCGATCGCCAACCCTTCCACCGTCGCCGCCCCCAGCTAACCCGCTTGGACGTTTCGCTGCAGCCGGTCAACAACGAACGTCTCGCCAACCTGTGCGGCCAGTTCGATCAGCACCTGCGCCAGATCGAGGCGCGCCTCGGCGTCGAGATCCACAACCGCGGTCACCGCTTTCGCATCGACGGCCAGGAGCAGGCCGCGCGCACCGCCGGCGAGATCATCAAGGACCTGTACCGGGCCACCGAGACCGAAACGCTCTCGCCCGAACGGGTGCACCTGTCGCTGCAGGACTCGGGCGCCGGCGAACTGGCCAGTGGCGACGGCAGCGAGCCCCTGGAGGTGCAGACCCGTCGTGTCGCGGTGCGCGCGCGCGGCCGCCACCAGGTGCAGTACATCGAAGCGATCCGCGCCACCGACCTGACCTTCGGCATCGGTCCGGCCGGCACCGGCAAGACCTACCTGGCGGTGGCCTGTGCCGTGGCCGCGCTGGAACGCGAGCGCGTCAGCCGCCTGGTGCTGGTTCGCCCGGCGGTCGAAGCCGGCGAGCGCCTGGGTTTCCTCCCCGGCGACATGGTCCAGAAGGTCGATCCCTACCTGCGGCCCATCTACGACGCCCTCTACGAGATGCTCGGTTTCGAGCGGGTCGGCAAGCTGATCGACCGCAACGTGATCGAGGTCGCGCCGCTCGCTTTCATGCGCGGACGTACGTTGAACCACGCCTTCGTGATCATGGACGAGGCGCAGAACACCACCGTCGAGCAGATGAAGATGTTCCTCACCCGCATCGGCTACGGTTCTACCGCGGTCGTCACCGGCGACATCACCCAGATCGACCTGCCACGCCATACTCTGTCCGGCCTGAGGCACGTGCGCGACGTGCTGCACGGCGTGCGCGGCGTCGAGTTCGTCGATTTCGACTCACGCGACGTGGTCCGGCACGAACTCGTGCAACGCATCGTCGACGCCTATGAGCGCGCCGAGCAAGGGCAAGAGCGCGGCTGAACCGTCGCTGGTCCTGCACCGGGACGTCGCCTGCGACGCCGCTCGCGGGTTGCCGAGCGGCGCGGACCTGCGACGCTGGGTGAGGGCGAGCCTGCAGCGCGCCGGCGCGCCCGGCGGCGAACTCACCGTGCGCATCGTCGACGAGGCCGAGAGCGCGGCGTTGAACGCCGAGTTCCGCGGCCGCGACGGGCCGACCAACGTGCTGTCCTTTGCCGCCGACCTGCCGCTGCCGAGCCTGCCCAGGTACCTCGGCGACCTCGTCGTCAGCGCGCCGGTGGTGGCGCGCGAGGCACACGAGCAGGGCAAGACGCCGGCGGCGCACTGGGCGCACATGGTCGTGCACGGCACCCTGCACCTGCTCGGCCACGACCACGAGGACGCGGCGGCGGCCGCGGCCATGGAATCGCTGGAGCGGGAAATTCTGGCCGAATTCGGTTATCCTGACCCCTATGCGCTCGACGGCTTGCCTTAGTCTTTAAAATTCTAAATAGTTT
>JBFJWO010000437.1:0-4640 GCA_041623575.1 Gammaproteobacteria bacterium | reverse complement strand
GTCGGCGCCGCGGATCGCGTCTGCGACGTGATCGCCGATGACGGTGATCGGCGCCACCTCGTTGGCGTAAACCTCGACGAGGTTCTCGAGGCGGACCTCGTCGAAGGAGTGCTCGCGCGCGAGCTTGTCGCTGAAAACGTACTCACCCTCGTCCACGCCGATCAGCCCTGCGTTGCCGGCGTTGGCGAGGAACTGGCGCAGTCCTTCGCCGCCGCCGTCGAGGATCGCGCTGTAGGCGGCCGGGTTGCGCAAGCTGCGGTGCAGGTGCACACCGCTTTCTTTCTGTACCCGCTTGATGCAGGCGTAGAGTATCTGGTGAAACGCCGGCATCGCGATGCGAGTGGTGGCCTCTTCGAGCAGCTGGAAGATGACGCTCGAAGCGAGGTGGCTGGTGTTCACCGTGACGTTGAGGTACATCTCGTGCATGTAGCTGTCGCGCACCGCCATCGACTTGCGCCTGAGACGCCGGGACAGCATCCGCGTATCCCAGCCGCCCGAATGCGCCGGCAGCTCGAAGACCTCGTCGAGATTCGACACCCGCCTGGCGAGACGCCGCATCAATTGCATCTCCCACCAGTGCCAGCGCAACGCCACGCGCTGCGCGTCGCCGAGGCGGATGTCCATGTCCGTGTTCTTGAGCAGGATGTTGCCCTCGATCAGCAACTCTTCGGAGGCGCGGCGGCTGAGCCCCCGGTTGAACAGCTCCATGCCCTTGCGCAACAGGTTGTCGTCCACGCGGATCGGGTAGAAGGTGATGTTGGCCGGCACGATCAGCGTCGCCTTGCGGGCCGCGGCCAGCAGCGGCTCGGGCCCGCCCAGTCCCAGGCGCCCCGCCGCCGCCTCGAGCCACTGCTCGTCGCCGCGTTCCTCGGCGTGGCGAACCAGCGTCTTGAAGGCATCGAGCGCCAGCGCCAGCACCGCCGCGCCGCGGTGCTGCTTGCGCCGCTCGGCGGCCGTGCGAGAGTAGATACTGTAGCCGCCGCCGTGATCCTTGACCCGGCGATCCTTGACCATGCCGCCCTCGGGAAACACGATCACCTTGCGCCCGCGCAGGATCTCCGCGGCCAGAAAAGGCAGCAGGCGCGGGTGGTTGTTGGGCACCGCGCCGACGCCGCGCAGGTAGCTCGCCATCGCCGCGTCCTGGGCGAAGAACTCGGCGGCCGCCACGGAGCGGCAATAGACGCCGTTCTCCTGGTAGATCAGGTATTGCGGGATGAAGGTCTCGAAACGGGCGAAGTGATTGAAGAGGAAGATGTCGCCGGTGCTGATCTGGTCCTCGTCGTGGTGCAGTTTGATATTGACGCTGAGCAGGCGCCTGACGATGCTGAAGACCCGCACGGACCACTGGTAGGCGTTGTCGCTGATGGCGTATTCGTCGGGCGCTGTTACCATGGGCTCGCTGGGTTGAAACTGGCGGTGAGTCGCCGGCGAGGCACGGCCAGGCGCGACGGGTGCGTAATGGTCGCACCAACACGGCGCCTAATCCAGTACGCGACCCGCAGTTCGGAGAAAGCCCGGGCAGCCGACCGGAACTCCGCCGCGCCGCGGCGGTCTACGCCCGGATAACGCCAGGGAGTCGTTCACACCATGACCGCGATTGCGTGCCTGGGCCGCGCTCTGCTCATCGTCGCCGCCTGCTTCGCACTACCCGCCGCCGGCGCGGAGCGCACCACCGACGTCCGGATCGACGGCGCCGTGGTGCGACTGCACATGGACGAGGAGGCGTTTGCGCTCGGGCGCGAGGCGTTCAGCGACTGGGTCCGGGATTCGGCGCGCACCGTGAGCGCCTACTACGGCCGCTTCCCGGTGAAGGAACTCTATCTCGCCCTGCTGCCCCAGCCCGGCCGCGGGGTCAAGCACGGCCAGGCATTCGCCTTCGAATCGGCGACGGTCAACGTGCGCATCGGCGCCGACTCGGGGCTCGCTGATCTGCGCGAGGACTGGATCCTGATCCACGAAATGATCCACTTCGCCTTTCCCAAGGTCGCGCGCCGTCATCACTGGATCGAAGAAGGCCTGTCGGTCTACGTCGAGTCCATCGCACGCGCGAACCGCGGAGAGCTGTCGCCCGAGTTCGTGTGGCGCGGCTTCGTCAGGGGCATGCCGCACGGGTTGCCGCGAAGCGGCGACCAGGGGCTCGACGCGACCCCGACGTGGGGCCGGACCTACTGGGGCGGCGCGCTGTTCTGTCTGCTGGCCGACGTCGAGATCCGGCGCCGAACGGACAATCGGCGGTCGTTGCGCGACGCGCTGAGGGCGGTGGTCGCGTCCGGCCTGAGCATGCTCGACGAGCGCCCGCTGGTGCCGGTGCTGCAACTCGCCGACGCGGCGACCGGCGAAACCGTGCTCATGGAACTGTACGAAGATCACCGCGGCACCGCCGTAGACGTCGACCTCGAGCGCCTGTGGCGGGAACTGGGTGTCGAGGTCAACGGCGCCGGGCTCCGCTTCGACGAACAGGCACCGCTGGCCGCCGTGCGCACGGCCATCACTTCCCGGGAATAGGCCCCGCGCGCATCGAGCGCATCGTCACCGTCACCGCGATGCGCCACGCGCGTCAATCGTCCGGGACGCGGTTGGCGATCTCCAGCAGATTGCCGTCGGGGTCCCGGCAGTAGAGCGATTCGATCGCCCCGGTGGCGCCGCTGCGCCGCACCGGGCCGGCCTCGATCGCGATCCCCGCGCGGCCGAGGTCCGCCGCGACCTCGCCGAGCGGCGTCTCGGCGATGAAACACAGGTCCGCGCTGCCGGGCGTAGGAAAGGTCGACTTCGGCTCGAACTCGCCGCCGGCCGGGTGCAGGTTCAGTTTCTGTCGGCCGAAGGCGAGCGCGGTGCGCCCGCCGGCGTAGGAGACCCGCCGCATGCCGAGCACCCGGGTGTAGAAATCGCAACTCGCCTCGAGGTCGCGAACGGTCAGCACCAGGTGGTCCAGGTGAGTCAGGCGCATGTCAATCCTCCAGCGCGAACTCCATCACCAGCACCGCGCTCATCACGTACAGCAGGTGGCGCAACACGCGGCGGTACACGGGCGCAGCGATGTGCCTGCGCAGGCGAAAGCCCACGAGCAACGCGGCCACCGCCAGCACCGCGCCGCCGGCGGTCGCGAGCAGCAGGTCGAAACCGAGCAGCCCGGCATGGCCGAACACCGCGATCTGTGCGAGCTTGCCACCCAGGAAGCACAGGTTGAACAGCTGCACCGAATCGTCGCGCTCGATGCCGCGCTCCAGGGCGAAGATCAACAGGAACGGCACCATGACATTGGTCGACCCGGCCGACAGGCCGGCGAGGATACCGAACACCAGCATGCCGAGTTGCGGGCGACGGGCAAGGAACGACAGGTCGACGAAGGCAAGGCGCTCGCTGTTCAGGTAGAGCAGGATGACCGCGGCCAGCGCCAGCTTGAACGGTTGCGGGTCGAGGCTGCTCAACGCCAGGGCGCCGAGCAGCGCGAACCCGAACGACCAGCCCGCAAGGGGCAGGTAGGGCACCGCGCCGGCGCGCAGTCGCCCGCCGTGCAGGACGCTCAGGACGTTGACGGCAACCGTCGGCAGCAGCGTGATCAGGACCGCCGAGCGCACGTCCATGACCGTTGCCAGCAGCGGTGTCGCGATCAGCGGAAAGCCCAGTCCCACGGTGCCGTGCACCAGGCCCGCCAGCATCAGCGCGCCCGCCGCGATCCCCAGCTCTACGTAGTCCACCCGAGCGCCTCGTTGTTAACTATTGTCACCGCCGTTTACCCCTCGGGCGCCACAACCTAAGATAGCACCTCGCCGAAAACCGGATAACGACGATGCGCAGCTTTTCCTGGAAGGGGTTCCTGGTGCGATTCCTGTTCGCGCTGGTGCTGGTGTTCGCGACGTTCAACCCCAGCGGGTACTCCTACTACCATTGGGTCGCCGCCTGGATCGGCGATGCGACGCGCGACAACACCGCGTTCCTGGCGCTGGCGGGCGTGGTGCTGCTGATCGGCTGGACCATCCTGTTGCGCGCCACGCTGTTCTCGCTCGGCGCTTTCGGGCTGATACTGGCAAGCGCGTTCTTCGGCGTGCTGCTGTGGCTTATCGTCGACGTCGGGCTGGTGCCGGCGAACAGCACCACCGCCATTACCTACCTCGTGCTGATAGCGCTGTCGGGCGTGCTCGGCACCGGCGTCTCCTGGTCGCACGTGCGACGGCGCGTGAGCGGCCAGACGGACGTGGACGACGTCGAGACCAGCTGAGCGCACACCGCCCGGCGCCTACCACTCGGGCTGCCGCGGGTAGGCGTCCCAGTGGCGTTGCAGCACCGCCAGTGCCTCCGTCACTCCCGGCACCGCCAGGCGCCCCTGGGCGTCGGTATCGAGCATACCGTCCGCGGCCAGCTTGGCCAGGCCGCCGGCGACGTCGAAGTCGGCCTGCAGGCCGAAGCGCTCGGTGAGAAAACCTTCCGCCGCCGCATCCAGGCTGGCACGATCGTGCGTGCGCGCCGGGGCGCGCAGCAACACCGTGTAGGCGAGCATGGCCTCGTTGCACTCCTGCTCGAGCGCGGTGTCCAGCAGTCGCGCGATGACCCCGAAATTATTGTCCATGCTCTGGAAATAGAGACTGCGCGTGAGCACCGCAGTGTACTTGGTGCGCTGGTTGATGATGCGTGCCACCTGC
>JBFJWO010000436.1:0-4649 GCA_041623575.1 Gammaproteobacteria bacterium | reverse complement strand
GGTTATCATCGCCGATCTCGTGCTGGCCGGCGACAACGCCATCGTCGTCGGGATGGCGGTGGCCGGGTTGCCGGCCGCTGTGCGCCCGCGAATCATTTTCCTCGGGATCGTCGCCGCGACCCTGATGCGGGTCGGCTTCGCGCTGATCACCGTGCAACTGCTGCAGATCGTGGGGCTGGTGCTGGCCGGTGGCCTGTTGCTGCTGTGGGTGTCATGGCGACTGTGGCGGGAGATCCTCGCCCAGCGCCGTTTGCGTCTCGCCGGGAACGGTGATGCGCAAGCGACCGAAGAGCCGCCGCCCGAACAGAAAAAGACCGTGCGTCAGGCCGTCCTGCAGATCGTGATCGCCGACGTCTCGATGTCGCTGGACAACGTGCTGGCGGTGGCCGGTATCGCCCGCGACCACACCTGGGTGCTGGTGGTGGGCCTGGTGCTCTCGGTCGCCTTCATGGGGCTTGCCGCGACCATGATCGCCCGCCTGCTCGAACGCCACCACTGGATCGCCTACGTCGGCTTGCTGGTGATCCTCTACGTCGCGGTGGAAATGATCGTCGAGGGCGGGCGGGCGGTCTATGCCCTCGCATGAGGGCTATGCCCTCGCATGAGGGCTATGCCCTCGCATGAGGGCTATGCCCTCGCATGAGGGCTATGCCCTCGCATGACCTCGCTCGCCCGCCGCAGCCCGTTCAGCCGAAGCGCGGTATCGAGCGGCACCAAGGCGGTGCGGCCAGGAGCGCCAGCAGCCGCTCGGCGTCCGGGCCGGGTGCCCGGTCCGCGACCAGCCGCGGCACCACTCCCCGACACGCCGCGTGGATCGCAGCCGGCAGCTCGCCCGGCGAGTCCCGGCGCCCGTCGAGGGCCGTGAGCGCCGCCAGCAGCTCGTAGGCGAGCACGCCGCGCACCCGCTCGGCCATCTCGAACAGGCGGGCGATGGCGGGCAGCGACAGCGTCATGAAATCCTCCTGCCCGAGCGAGGTGTCGCCGGTGTGCAGCGACACCGGGGCGGCCTGCACCTTGAGCTCGGCGACCAACGCCAGCGCCGCCTTGTGCGCGACCACCAGCCCGGCGTCCAGTCCCGGTCGCGGCGCGAGCTGTGGGCCGAGCCCGGTAACCACGGGGTCGAGCAGCCGGTGCAGCCGCCGCTCGCTGAGGCACCCTGCCTGGGCCAGCGCCAGGGCGACGTGCTCGACCTGGTTGACGAGGTGCTGGTCGTGGAACGCGCCGATCGACAGCAGCCGCCCGTCGGCCAGTAGCGGGTTGCCGGAAAACGCCGGCAGCGCCTGCTCCAGATGGGCGCGCAGCGCGTCGAGGGCGTCGAGCAGGGCGCCGTGCACCGGGGCGACGACCCGGAAGGAAACGGGCGCCTGCAGGGTGTGGGCCGGGATGCAGCAGCCGCGCAGCACCGCGCGCATGAACGCCATGACCCGTCGGGTGCCCGCACGGGGCGCCGCCCCGCCGGCCGCCGGCTCGATCGGGTCGCGCGGCACTGCGGCGCCCGCCATGGACAACGCGGCGACGAGGCACGCAAGCTCGGTGATTTCGAGCAGGTGGCGGCAGGCGTGGATCGCGTAGGCAGGCGAGGTGGCGAGACCGCTCACCAGCGCCAGCGCTTCCTTGCGGTCCGGCCGGTAGGGCTGCGCCCCGAGGGCGCGCAGCGCCGCGCCAGCGGGTTGGCGGTCGGCGTCCGCCGCGAGCACGTAGCCTTCCCCCGCGAGCGTCTGGAACGCGTGCGTGTGGGCAACGGTATCGGCCGCCATGCCGTGCCCGCGCCCGGGGATCCAGGGCGTGAATCCGTCGTTGAGGCGTGCCACCAGCGCTTCGACGAGCGACGGACGAACCCCGTCGAGCCCGCTCAGGCAATTGGCCAGCTTGAGCAGCAAGGTGCCCCGCGCCACCGCCGCCGGCAGAGGCGGGCCGGTCGCCGCCGCGCGGGCGCGCAACACGTTCATCGCGAACTCGGCGTCCTCGCCGCCGGGCGCGCCCCGATCGGTGAAGCGCCCGAGCCCGGTGGTGACGCCGTAACAAGGCGCACCGGCGGCCAGCACCTGTTCGAAGCGCTCGCGCCCGGCCGCGACCCGGGCCAGCGCCGCTGGCGTGAGGCGAACGGGCCGGTGCGCGTAGACGACGGCTTCGAAGGTTCGCCAATCGAGGTCGGCCGGTGCGTCGAGGACGATCACCGCGGCCAACCGCCCGCCCGGCGGTCGCCGGCGCTCATCCGGCGATTGCCGTCGATGGTCCGTGACGGCGGCTGAGCAAGCATTCTGCCGCAGGCCGGACGCGGGCACGGCGCGCGTTGGACGAACGCCGCGTGCGGCTCGGCAAATGATCCGGGTATGACCGCCTGGGCAGGGCGAGCCGGGCCGCGTGCGTAGCCGTTCGCCTGCGGGTTCGGTGAGGCCACCCGGGCAGCGGCGAGCGCGCTTCGCTGCGCCGTCGCCTCAGCCGTGCTCGGCCGACGCGAGCTTGATGCACAGCGCGACGATGCGCATCGCCTGCTCCACCTCGCCGAGCGGCGGGCGGGTCGGCGCGAGCCGGATGTTGGTGTTGTGGGGGTCCGTCTCGCCCGGAAAGGTCGCTCCCGCCGGGGTCAGCGCGACGCCGGCCTCGCCAGCCAGCGCGACCACCCGGTCGGCGATCGGCAAGCGGGTGTCGAGGCTCACGAAATAGCCGCCTTTCGGGTCGGTCCAGGTGGCCAGGCCGGTGCCGTCGAGTTCCTCGTGCAGGATCCGTTGCAGGGCGGCGAACTTGGGCGCGATGATGGCCGCGTGTGCCCGCATCAGGCCGGCGAGGCCGCCGGGATAGGACTCGATGAAACGCACGTGGCGGTACTGCTCGACCTTGTTGGGACCGATGGTCTGCAGGCTCAGGAGCTTCGAGAAGCCGGCGATATTGGCCCGGCTCGCGGCGAGCGCGCTGATGCCCGCGCTCGCGAAGGTGATCTTCGACGTGGAGGCGAACAGCACCACGCGATCGGGATTGCCGGCCGCCTCGGCGGCACGCAGCAGGTTGTTCGGCACCTCCGGCGTCTCGGTGAGGTGGTGCACGGCGTAGGCGTTGTCGGCGAAGACGGTAAAGTCCGGGGCCGCCGCGCGCAGGCGCACCAGGCGATCGACGACGGCATCGCTGACGCTGTCCCCGGTCGGGTTGCTGTAGACGGGCACGAAGAAGATCCCCTTCACCGAGGCGTCGTCACGCGCGAGCGCTTCGACCTGCTCCATGTCCGGCCCCTCCGGGGTGATCGGAACGCTCAGCAACTCGTAGCCCAGTCCGCTCAGCAGCGCGAAATGGCGGTCGTAGCCCGGCACCGTGACGATCATCTTCGGGCGCTGCCCGACCCAGGGCGCGGGGCTGGCCGGCAAGCCCTTCAGCAGCCCCCAGATGAGCACGTGACTCATCAGCATCAGGCTCGCGTTGTTGCCGACGATGGTCTCCTCCGGCGCGACCCCTAGCAGTGCGCCCATCAGAGCGCGCGCCTCGGGGATTCCGGCGACGCCTCCCGGGTAGTTGCGGATCTCGACGCCCGAGGGCGTTCGCACGTCCTGCGGGCCGACGGCCGTCAGCATCGCGTTGGACAGGTCGAGTTGCTCGTCGCTCGGTTGCCCGCGCGTCATGGACAGCGCGAGGTTGCGTCCGCGCAGGGCTGCATGCGCTGCTCGCAGGGTGTCGAGTTCGGACATGGTGATCTCCCCAGGGTGCGAGGGGAGTATACGCAAGCCGCCGCCGCGGCGGCCATCGACGCCAGGCGGAACGCGTGCCTCGCGGGCTTGCGGGTCGACGATCTTGCGCCAACGTGCCTCGTAGTCGGCCACGGTTCCCGCCCGGGTAGGCTCGGCGGCCAGGTAGCGGCACTCGCCCTGGTCCTCGACCACGTCGAACAACGCCGGCGCGAAGCCGACCCGGTAGCGGTGCTCGCAGCTTCTGGCGGAGCAGGAGCGCCGCCGATGGACGGGCTGCGCCTCGATATGTGCCAGGCACTTGTGTGGCTGCGCCGACCGTCGGGTAACTCGGTCGACTTGTCGATCAGCTGCCGTGGCGGCGGGGTGCGGCGTTGACACCGGCTCGGCCGAGCAATCATCCTTGCGCCGTCGGGCGGCAGACGATCCGGCGCACCAGGGGAGAGACCTATGATCAGCATCGCGGTGCTCGGCTGCGGACGTATCGGGCGTATGCACGCCACCAATATCTCGGTTCACGCGCGCGCCCGCCTGGCCATGGTGTACGACGTGCACGCTCCGTCGGCCGAGGAGGTCGGTGCGGCGTACGGCGCACCGGTCGCCGCCGACGCCCGGGCGGTGTTCGATGCGCCGGGCGTCGATGCGGTGTTGGTCGCGACCGCTACCGAAACCCACGCGGACTACATCGAGATGGCAGTGGCGGCCGGCAAGCCGGTGCTGTGCGAAAAGCCCATCGACCTGAGCCTCGAGCGCGTGGACCGTTGCGCCCGGGCCATCGCCGGCGCCACGGTCCCGGTGCAGATCGGGTTCAACCGCCGTTTCGATCCCGGGCACCGCGCTGCACGCGAAGCCCTCGAGGCAGGCGAGGTCGGCGACCTGCACCAGGTCATCATCAGCTCGCGCGATCCGTCGCTGCCGCCGCGCGCGTACCTGGAGGCGGCCGGCGGCCTGTTCCGGGACATGACCATCCACGAT
>JBFJWO010000435.1:0-4659 GCA_041623575.1 Gammaproteobacteria bacterium | reverse complement strand
GGGCGACCCGGTGAGCCATTGCGCCCGCGTCGCAGTCCGCGCCGGGCGTGCCGGTGTCGCGGGCGCGCGCCCGTAGCCGCCGCGACCGGGGACGATTATCGTGACGGGTCTGGCCGGGTTTGTGATGCGCGGTCCGGTGCAGGCCGGACTGGTCGGCGCCACCGGGGTGATGCTGGCGCTGATGTTTCCGCCGGCCTCCTGGGTGAGCGGGGCAGCGGTCGCGTTGTACGCCCTGCGCAAGGGCGCGGGCGCCGGCCTGCTGGCAGCGGCTATCGCGCTGGTCGGCACCGTGGCGTTCACCTGGCTGGCGCTCGCCAATCCGCTGGCGGGGTTGGGGATGGCGCTCAGCGTGTGGGTCCCGGTGCTGCTGGTGGCGTTGACGCTGCGCGCGACGGTACGCCTGGACTGGAGCCTGCTGGTCGCCGCTGCGCTCGGTTTCGCCGCGGTGCTGGCGTTGTTCGCGGTGCTGGGCGACCCGGGCGAGTTCTGGTACCGCAACCTGAGTGCCGCGCTGTCGCTGGAGCGCATGCAGAGCGAGTTCGGCTGGTCCACCGGCGAGGTCGATGCGCAGGCCTGGCAGGGCCTGCTGGCGGAGGTGGCGCGGTGGATGAGCGGGACGCTCGGGGCGGTGGTGCTCGTCAACACCGCGCTCAGCGTCCTGCTGGCGCGCTACTGGCAGTCGGCGCTGTACAACCCGGGCGGGTTCGCCGACGAGTTCCACGCCCTGCGCCTGGGGCGCGGTGCCGCGGCTGCGGCGCTGGCGGTGGTGACGGGGGCGTGGTTCAGCGGCGCCGAGTTGCTCACCAGCCTGGCGGTGGTGGTGCTGACGCTGTACCTGTTCCAGGGCCTGGCGGTCGCGCACGGCGTGGTGAAGCGCCGCGGTATGGGCCGTGGCTGGCTGGTGGGCCTGTACCTGCTGATGGTTTTCGCCCTGCCGCAGGTGGCCCTGGTGCTGGCGGCGCTGGGGATCTCGGACGCCTGGCTGGATATCCGCAGCCGCGTGCGCCCGGCGTCCTCGTAAGAGTCGGCCCGGCGCGGACCGGGCGCAGTGGCGTCACAGGGCGGTGGCGCAGTGAATCCGTGGCACGGCACGTGAGTGCGGTGCGCAACAGGCCGTGGCCGGGCCCCGGACGGGGAGGGCGGGGCCGGTAACAGGGTGCAGAGGACACAGACCATGCAACTGATCTTGTTGGAAAGGGTGGAGAACGTCGGCGAACTGGGCGAACTGGTGCACGTACGCGCCGGCTACGCGCGTAACTTCCTGGTGCCGACCGGCAAGGCCAAGCCGGCCACGCCGGAGAACCTCAAGGAATTCGAGGAACGGCGCGCGGAACTCGAACGCCTGGCCGAGGAGCGCGCGCTGGCCGCGCGCACGCGCCACGAGAAACTGCAGGAGGCGACGGTCACCGTGCGCGCCAAGGCGGGCAGCGAGGGCAAGCTGTTCGGCTCCATCGGCACCGCGGAGATCGCCGAGGCGCTGGCCGCGATCGACCCCGAGGTCGAGAAACGCGAGATCCGCCTGCCCGACGGGCCGTTGCGCACGCTGGGCGAGCACCACGTGGACGTGCACCTGCACACCGACACCGACGCGGTGATCACGGTGATCGTGGAGGCCGAGGAGTAGGCTGTGCATTCCGGCGCCCGGGTGCGCTCGTCTATACTGCGGCGCAGGATCGAGTCGGGCGAACCATGAGCGAAGTGACCACGGAACCGGGCCGGCGGGCCGGCGTCGGGGGGCCGAAAGCGCCCCCGCAGTCGCTGGAGGCCGAGCAGGCGCTGCTCGGCGCGTTGCTGATCCGCGACGAGGCTTGGGACGCGGTCGCCGACCGGGTGGTGGAAGAGGACTTCTACCAGAAAGAGCACCGCCTCATCTTCTGCGCCCTCGCCGATCTGGCCGAGGCCAACCGCCCCCGCGACGTGGTCACCCTTTCGGAGTGGCTGGAGCTGCGCGGCCAGCTGAACGACGCCGGCGGCCTCGCCTACCTCGGGCGCCTGGCGCAGGACACGCCGGGCGCGGCCAACATCGTCGCTTACGCCGACATCATCCGCGAGCGCTCGGTGTTGCGTCAGCTGATCGTGGTCGGCAACGACATCGCCAACTCGGCGTATCACCCCGAGGGCCAGGACAGCGAGGCGCTGCTCGACTCCGCCGAGACCCGCGTCTTCGCCATCGCCGAGCAGCGCTCGCACGGGCGGCAGGGCTTTCAGAACATCAAGGACATCCTGGTGAAAGCGGTCGATCGTATCGACACGCTGTTCGCCAACCAGAGCCCGATCACGGGGCTGGAGACCGGATTTCGCGACTTCGACCAGCTGACCTCGGGGCTGCAGTCCTCGGACCTGATCATCGTCGCCGGGCGCCCCTCGATGGGCAAGACCGCGTTTTCGATGAACATCGCCGAGCACGCGGCCATCCGCCAGGAAGCACCGGTGGCGATCTTCAGCATGGAGATGCCGGGCGAGCAGCTGGCCATGCGCCTGATCTCCTCGCTCGGGCGTATCGACCTGCACAAGGTGCGCTCCGGGCAGCTGAGCGAAGCGGACTGGCCGCGCATCACCTCGGCGATGTCGTTGCTGTCCCAGCGCGCCAACCTGTACGTCGACGATACGCCGGCGCTGACGCCGACCGAGCTGCGCGCCCGCGCCCGGCGCCTGAAACGCGACAAGGGCCTGGCGCTGATCGTGATCGACTACCTGCAGCTGATGCAGGTGCCGGGCAACAAGGAGAACCGCGCGACCGAGATCTCGGAGATCTCGCGCTCGCTGAAGGCGCTCGCCAAGGAGCTCGACGTGCCGATCATCGCGCTCTCGCAGTTGAACCGCGGGCTGGAGCAGCGTCCCGACAAACGCCCGCAGATGGCGGACCTGCGCGAGTCGGGCGCGATCGAGCAGGATGCCGACGTGATCGCCTTCATCTATCGCGACGAGGTCTACAACGAGGACAGCACCGCCAAGGGCACCGCGGAGATCCTGGTGCGCAAGCAGCGCAACGGGCCGACCGGCATGGTCCGCCTGACGTTTCTCGGCGAGTACACGCGCTTCGAGAACTTCTCGCCTGAAGTTTTCGCCGGCGCGGACGATAGCTAGCTGTCATCCGCGGGCGGCGGTCGAACGCCGGCCGCGACCCGTGAGCACCGCGTCCGATGCCAGTATTGCGAACGAAATCAACGATTTGGCTCGTCCAGTCGTTGGCAGTCGGCGCGCCAGGCGCCCGCTGTGCCCAACCGTTGAGGAGTTAGCTCGATGACGCCAGTACGAGGACTGTTCTACCTGATCACCTGCCTGTCGGTCGCAGCCTGCGCCGGGGCGCCGAAATCGTCCATGTTCCGGGGCGACGCCAGCCACTCGGGCAGCTACGAGCAAGAGCCGCTGCGCAAGGTGAGCGAGCTCAAGTGGAAGTTCCGCGCCGGCGCCAAGTCCTACTCCTCGCCGGTGGCGGCCGAGGGCGTGGTGTATTTCGGCACCGGCGACGGCCAGCTGCACGCGATTGCCGCGGACTCCGGCACCGGGTTGTGGACGTTCAAGGCCGACGGCGGCATCGAGTCGACGCCCGCGGTGTTCAACAAGGTGGTGTACTTCGGCAGTTGGGACGGGCACGTGTACGCGATCGACACGATCACCCATGCGCCGCTCTGGAAGTTCAAGACCGGCGGCATCGTGTATGCCTCGCCGGCGGTCGCCCACGAGACCGTCTATGCCGGCAGCGAGGACGGTTACGTCTACGCACTGGACGCCAAGACCGGGCTCGAACGCTGGCGCTTCAAGACCGAGGGGCGCGTGTACTCTTCGCCCGCGGTGGACGGGGAGAAAGTCTACTTCGGCAGCGCGGACACCCGGGTGTACTGCGTCAACGCCAAGACCGGCGTCGAGCTGTGGCGCCTCAAGACGACCGAGCCGGTCTACTCCTCGCCCTCGGTGTTGCGCGGCCTGGTGGCGATCGGCAGCGACGACCGGTTCCTGCGCGTGATCAACACCAACACCGGCCAGGAGGTCTGGCGCTACCGCACCGGCAACAAGGTCTACTCCTCGCCGGCGATGACCAACAACGCAGTGGTGTTCGGCAGCACCGACGGCTACGTCTACGCGCTGGCGCGCGCCTCGGGGCGCAAGCTGTGGGAGTTTCGCACCTACGGCAAGATCTTCTCCTCGCCGGCGATCGTCGACGAGGTGGTCTACGTCGGCAGCACCGACGGTTTTCTCTACGGCCTGGACCTGCGCAACGGCGCGGAGCTGTGGAAATACAACGCCGAGTCGCAGATCTTCTCCTCGCCGGTGCCGCTGGACGAGGCGGCGCTGTTCTCCAGCACCGAAGGGGAAATCTTTGCCCTGCGCTGATGAAACCCACGGCGTCCGGCACCGGCGGCGAAACGAAAATTTTTGCCCTGCGCTGATGAAACCCACTGCGTCCGGCACCGGCGGCGAAACGAAAATCTTCGCCCTTCGCTGATGAAACCCACCGCGTCCAGCACCGGCGGCGAACCCTGAGGTCACAACTCACGATGCGGGGTCGTGCTCAGCCTTCGTCGACGTCCAGGCGCCACACGGGCTGACGGCAAACGCCCTTTGCCTCGCAGACCGCGCAGCGCGGCCCGGGCCAGGCGGGCATGGGCGCTCCCTCACCCAGGGCCGCAAACGACGCCTCCAGGCGCGCGCCCACCG
>JBFJWO010000434.1:0-4670 GCA_041623575.1 Gammaproteobacteria bacterium | reverse complement strand
GTAGAAGCCGGCGCCGGTGCCGAAGTCCCAGTCGTCGTCCTCGCCCGCGACGCCCGCGCCGCGGGGGCTCGTGTCGGGCATGACCAGCGCGAGCCCGAGCCGGCTGGCGTGGGCCTGCGCGCCCGCCTTGATCGTCGCCGTCTCCTCGGTGCAGGTGAGCCCGGCGAGGTAGTAGAGCACCGGCACGGGCCCGCGCTCGGCCGCGGGCGGCAGGTAGACGGCGAAGCCCATGGGCGTTCGGGTCTCGCGCGACTCGTGCCGGTAGAAGCCCTGCACGCCGCCGTGGCAGCGCTGCTCGGAAAGGGTCTCCATCCTCTCAGTCGAACAGCACGACGCTGCGGATCGACTCGCCCGCGTGCATCAGGTCGAACGCCTTGTTGATGTCCTGCAGGGGCAGGGTGTGCGTGATCATCGGGTCGATCTGGATCTTGCCGTCCATGTACCAGTCGACGATCTTCGGCACGTCGGTGCGCCCGCGCGCGCCGCCGAAAGCGGTGCCGCGCCACGAACGTCCGGTCACCAGCTGGAAGGGTCGGGTGGAGATCTCCTGCCCGGCGCCGGCCACGCCGATGATGATGGATTCGCCCCAGCCCTTGTGCGCGCATTCGAGCGCGGTGCGCATGACGTCGACGTTGCCGATGCACTCGAAGGAGTAGTCGGCGCCGCCGCCGGTGAGCTCCACCAGGTGCGCGACGAGATCGCCCGACACCGATTTGGGGTTGACGAAGTGCGTCATGCCGAACTTGCGCCCCCACTCGGCCTTGCCGTCGTTGGTGTCCACGCCGACGATCATGTTGGCGCCGACCAGCTTGCAGCCCTGGATGACGTTCAGCCCGATACCGCCGAGTCCGAAGACCACGCAGTTCGAACCCGGTTCGACCTTGGCCGTGTTGATGACCGCGCCGATGCCGGTGGTCACGCCGCAGCCGATGTAGCAGATCTTGTCGAAGGGGGCGTCGGAGCGCACCTTGGCCAGCGCGATCTCCGGCAGCACGGTGTGATTGGCGAAGGTCGACGTCCCCATGTAGTGGAACAGCTTCTCGCCCTTGTGCGAGAAGCGGCTGCTGCCGTCGGGCATCAGGCCCTGACCCTGGGTGGCGCGGATCGCCTGGCACAGGTTGGTCTTGGGGTTGAGGCAGTACTCGCACTGGCGGCACTCGGGGGTGTAGAGCGGGATCACGTGATCGCCCGGCGCGACCGAGGTGACGCCCTCGCCGACCTCCAGCACCACGCCCGCGCCTTCGTGACCGAGCACCGTCGGGAACAGCCCCTCGGGGTCGGCGCCGGACAGCGTGAACTCGTCCGTGTGACAGATGCCGGTGGCCTTGATCTCTACCAGCACCTCGCCGGCGCGGGGGCCCTCGAGATCCACTTCGACGATCTCCAGCGGTTTGCCCGCGGCGAAGGCCACGGCTGCCTGTGTCTTCATGTGTCGTTCCCCCTGTGGTCGTTTGCTACCGGTGCCGAACGGTCCCGTTACGGCGCCCGAGGCGCGATGCTAGCAACTGCGAGGTGAACTGAGAACCGCGACTTCAGCGCACCGGGTCGGGGCACTGCGCCCGCAGGCGGCAATCGTCGCAGTGCTCGCCGATCCAGAAGCTGTCGAACAGCTGCTCGAGGCGGCGCACCCACTGCGGGTCGGTGGACACGGTGCCCGTTTCGAGATTGCGTTTGTGCACCGACTTGGCGCCGAGGCCCGCGCCGGTAAAATTGGCCGAGCCCCAGTAGGCGAAGGTGCCGTCGACCAGCACGATCTTCCAGTGCGAACGCGGGCAGACCTGCAACTCCAGCGCACCGGCGGTGAGGCGCGGGTAGCCCTCCAGGGTCTCGCGGAACGGGCGCGAGGGCAGGGCGCTGTGCACGATGCGAAAGCTCACGCCGCGTTCGGCGAGATCGTCGAACGCGGCGAGAACGGGACGGAAGCGCCGCCCGGCGCGCACATGCATGTCCTTGAGGTCGGCGGTCGCGATCCACACGTGCGAGCGCGCCTCGAGCACGCGCTCGACGATGACCGCCTGATGCAGTTCGGCACCGCTCAGCAGACGGGTGGCGGGTTCGTCGCAGGGGTGGCTGGGCAGGGTCACCGGCGCAGGCTACCGCAGCGCGGCAGGCGGCGAAACCGCCGCCGGCATGTCGCCGCCTTCCGCATCGGGCGTTTTGGTGTAATGTCCCGGGATGCCCAGGCTCGTCCATGACTCGCCGAGACCGATCGCCGCGCCGGCGCACACCGGTCGACGCTCGTCGATCGTCTCGGTGCCGGCGTTGGCGGCCCCGGGCGCAGCGCGTTGACGTGAGCACCGTCTTCTGCGTCGGCATCGCCACCCTGGACCTGGTGTTCACCGTGGAGCGCTTCCCTCGCGGCGAGGGCAAGTTCCCGGCGCGGAGTTTCACGCCGGTGGGCGGCGGCATCGCCGCCAATGCCGCGGTGGCGGTCGCGCGCGCCGGCGGGCGGGCCGCACTCGGGTGTTGCCTGGGCGACGACCGCAACGGCGACCTGATGCTGGCCGATCTGGTGCGCGACGGGGTGGACGTGAGCGCGGTGCAGCGCCGCCCGGGATGCACCAGCGCCGTCTCTTCGGTGCTGGTCGACGGGGCCGGCGAGCGGCAGATCACCGTCTACCTCGACCCGGGCCTATACACGGGCGCGCCGCCGCCGTCGCTACCCGCCGACACGGGCGCGGTGATGGCCGACATGCGCTGGGTAGAGGGGGCGCTCGCGGCCCTCACCGAGGCGGCCCGGCGGGGCGTGCCCGGCGTGCTCGACCTCGACACCGCGTTCGGGGAGGATCGCGGCGGCCTGCTGGCCGTGGCCAGCCACGTGGTGGCGTCGCTGGACGGCCTTTGCGGCAGCACCGGGTGCGACGACCCGGCGGCCGGTCTGGAGGCGCTCGCGGCGCACACGCCGGCGCAACTCGCGGTGACGCTCGGCGGCGACGGCGTGTTGTGGCGCGAGGACGGACGCACCGTGCACCTGCCGGCCGTTGCCGTCGATGTGCGGGACACGCTCGGCGCCGGCGATGTCTTTCACGGCATCCTGGCGATGTGCCTCGCCGGCGGGGCCGGGTTCGCCGAGGCGCTTGGCGAGGCATCGCTGGTCGCGGCCCTGAAGTGCACGCGCCCGGGCGGTCGCGCCGGTATCCCGGACCGTGCGGCCATAGACGCTTTCCGGGTTGCGCGTGGTTCGTGAGATCGCCGCCCGCGGCGGGCGTGCCCTGCGCTATGCTTCGCGCGGGTCGGTCAACCAGGAGTGAGTAGCGAATGAGCGAACGGTCCGCGGCGGCCAACCCGCAGAGAATCGGCGTGCTCGCACTGGGGCGCCCGACGTTCGATGTGGAACTGGCCGAATCGCTGCGCGTACAGGCGCTGGCTGCGCTGGCCGCGACGGGTGTGCGTGTCGCCGGCGGCGAACGACTCCTGTTCGATACCACCGCCGCCGAGACCGCGCTGGCCGAGGTGCGCGCGTTCGCCCCCGACCTGCTGCTGGTGCTGCAACTGACCTTCACGGACGCCAGCATGACGGTGCGCGCGGCCCGCGAGGTCGAGGCCCCGCTCGCCATCTGGGCCATGCCGGAGCCGCGGCTGGGCGCCCGACTGCGCCTCAACGGGCTGTGCGGGCTGAATCTCGCCGCGCACGCGCTGGGACGCGCCGGGAAGGACTGTGGCTACCTCTATGCGGCGCCGGACGCCCCCGCCACGCCCGGCGCCCTGCGCGAGCTGCTGGCCGGGGGGCGGCGTCCCGCGGCGCAGCCGCCTGGCCACTCGTTGCAGGTTTCGGCGGCTGCCCGGGCCGAAGGCGAACGCGTCGCACAGCGACTCGCCGGCGCGCGCATCGGTGTGGTCGGCGAGCACCCGGCCGGGTTCGACACCTGCAGCTACGACCCGTTCGCGGTGCGCGAGGTGTTCGGTACCGAGGTGGCGCGGTTCGATCTCGAAGGCTTGTTCGCCCGTGCGCGCGAGGTACCGGCGGCACGCGTCGCGCAGACCCGCGAGGTGGTCACGGCGGCCCTGGAGGGCGTCGACGAACTGGACCGCGTCGCGCTGGACAAGTCGCTCGCCCTGCACGGGGCGCTCAGCGACCTGCAGCGCGAGCAGAACCTGAGCGGGCTCGCCGTGCGCTGCTGGCCGGAGACGTTCACCGAGTACGGGGGGGCGGCGTGCGGGCCGATGGCGATGCTGAACGAGCAGCGGGTGCCGTGTGCCTGCGAGGCGGACGTGCTGGGCAACCTGACCACGCTCGCCCTGCAGGAGATCGCCGGGACGCCGGCGCTGATGGCGGACCTGGTGGACGTCGACGCCGAGGCGGGTACCGCGGTCGTGTGGCACTGCGGCCTGGCGCCGCTGTCCATGGCCGACCCCCAGGTCGCGCCGGCGGCCACGATCCACAGCAATCGCAAGCTGCCGCTGTTGCACGAGTTCGCGCTGAAGCCGGGGCGTATCACCCTGGCGCGGGTCAGCCAGTCGCACAACCGGCTGAAGCTCGCTATCGGCGGTGCGCAGATGCTGCGCGCGCCGGCGGCGTTCAGCGGCACCTCGGGCGTGCTGCGTTTCGACGCCCCGGCGGGGCAGGTGCTGGAGAGCGTGATCGGCAACGCCCTGGAGCACCACTACTCGTTCGCCTACGGCGATCACCGCGAGGCGCTGGTGGCGTTGGCGGACCGCCTCGGCCTGCC
>JBFJWO010000433.1:0-4673 GCA_041623575.1 Gammaproteobacteria bacterium | reverse complement strand
GCCTGGGGCTGGCGGGCAACCCGATCGGCGCCGCCCGGTACTCGCGGCGTAAGGACCTCGCCCGGGCGTGCCTCGCGGCGGTCGGCGTCGCGGTACCGGAGCACCACACGATGCGCCTCGCCGACGCCGCCGGCGGGCTGCCGTCGCTGCCCTTCCCGGTGGTCGTGAAACCGCTCAGCCTGTCCGCCAGCCGCGGCGTGATCCGCGCGGACGACGCGCCCGCGTTCCGCCGTGCGTGCGAGCGAATCGCACCCATCGTGGCCGGCGCCGACGACCCCGACACCCGGGTGCAGGTGCTGGTCGAACGCTACCTGCCGGGCGAGGAGATCGCGCTGGAGGGACTGCTCGACGACGGCCGCTTGCAGGTGCTGGCGGCGTTCGACAAGCCCGAGCCCCTGCAGGGCCCGTACTTCGAGGAAAGCTACTACGTGACGCCGTCGCGCCGTCCCGCCGGCGAGCTGGCGCGGGCGGCCGCCACGGTCCAGGCCGCCTGTGCCGCGTACGGTCTGCGCCACGGGCCGGTGCACGCCGAACTGCGCCTCAACGAGGAGGGCATTTTCGTGCTCGAGGTGGCGGCGCGCACCATCGGCGGCCAGTGCGCGATGCTGGTGGAGTTCGCCACCGGGCACGCCCTCGAGGAGCTGGTGCTCGCCAACGCCTGCGGCCGGCCCGTGACGGTCGACGGCCCCCGGCGAGCGGCCGGGGTGTTGATGATCCCCATCAGGCGCGGCGGCGTGCTACGCCGCGTCGAGGGCGTGCTCGCCGCCGAGCGCGTGCCGGGTATCGAACGGGTCGAGCTGTGGCTGCGCGAGGGCCACGAGCTGGTTCCGCTGCCGGAGGGCTCGAGCTACCTCGGGTTCGTGTTCGCGAGCGCCGCGACGCCTGCCGAGGTCGAGCGGGCGCTGCGCGAGGCACATTCGCGACTGGAGATCGTGGTGGCACCCAAATGGGACATAGGCGCGGCCTGAGGCCGCGCGGCGCCGGCGCGCCGGCTCGTTACTTCTTCGCGCCGCCGGCGCGAAAGCCGGCCGGCAGCTGACCGTAGTCGCCTTCCTGGAAGAAGAACCCGAGCATGTGCTTCTCGATCAGCTCGACGCTGCGCGGGTCGGCGGTGCTGAGCCCGTTCTCGTTGATGATCGCCGTCAGTCGCTCGAGCCACTGGGTCCAGCCCTCGCGCGAGACGTTGTCGTAGATCCGCTGGCCGAGCTCACCCGGGTGCGGCGGCGCATCCAGGCCCTCGGCCTGTTTCTTGAGGACCACACATTCGACCGTTCGCGCCATCGCCCGCACCTCTCGCCGTGAAGGCGCAAGTATACACTCGGCCCTCAGAACGCGAGCAGCTGCTGCTCGGTCGGCTCGGCGCAGCAGTACCACTGCTCGGTCAGGTGCGGCGGCGGCGGCCCGGCCGCGAACGGCGGCAGCGGTTCGGACTCCCCAAGCGCCGCCTGGGTCTCGGCCCAGATGGCCGCGAACACGGCCTCGCGCGCCAGTTCCTCCTGCTCCGCGCGGGCGACCAGCGATTGGACCCTCGCCTGCAGGGCGTCGACGCGCGGGTCGGGGTGGGTCCAGGCATGACCGAGCAGGTGCTTGTCGAAGTCCCCCAGGTGGGGTTGCAGTTCGCTCTCGCGCAGCAGGTGCGAGCCGAGTGGCAGCAACAGGCGAATGGCCAGCTGGACCGGCGGCACGGCGTTCACCAGCCGCAAGCGCACCAGCGCCGCCAGCAGGTCGCGGTAGCCGCCGAGCGAGGTCCAGGGTGTGAACGCGACGAAGGTCGGTGCCAGCGCGATGCCGGCTTCGCGCATCAGCGCCAGCGCGCGTTCGAAGTCCTCGGCCGTGTGGTCCTTGCCGAACAGGCGCAGCACACGGTCGTCGAGCGACTCCACCGCCGAGGTGACGAACAGGCAGCCGGCTTCGCGCAGTATCGGCAGCAGCCCGGCGTAGCGAAGCAGGTGCTCGATCTTGATGGTGCAGTCGAACGTCAGGTCCGGGAACTCGGCGTGCATCGCGTGCACCAGGCGCCGCGCGTGGGTCGGGCCGTTGAAGAAATCCGGGTCGCCGAAGGAGATGTGCTGCGCCCCGGCCGCGACCTGCTGGCGCACGTCCGCCAGCACCAGGTCCAGCGGCACGGCACGAAACCGGCCCTGGTACACCGGCACCACGGGGCAGTGACTGCACAGGTGCCGGCAGCCGCGCGTCGCTTCGGCGAAACCGACGACGCGCTCGACGCCGTCACCGGCGTCGAGGCGTGCGTAGCGCGCCAGCGGCGGCAGGTCCTCGCGGGCCGGGAGGACGAACGCGACCCGCTCGTGGCTGATCAACGGCTCACGCTGCCGCGACGCGCCACCCGCGACGCGCGTGACCGCCCGCAGCAAGCCGGGCTCGAACTCGCCGCCCAGCACCGTGCCGACCCCGGCCTCGCGCAGCAGTCCCTCGTTCATCGGCGCGTAGAGTCCGTACGCACACAGGTGCGCTTCGGGGGCGGCGGCGCGAATGCGCGGCAGCGCCTCGATGGCGATCCGCGTGGCCGTGTGCATCGCGAGGTACAGCCCGATGAAGTCGGCCCGCGCCAGGGTCGCCGGGGCCAGGCGCTCGAGCGACAGGTCCACGCACTCGACGGTGTGCCCGGCCGCGCGCAGCAGCGCGGCCGGCTCGGCCAGCCCGAACGGCTGGCGGCCGATCTCGTAGGGGCTGATGAGCACCACCCTCACAGTGACGGCACCAGCTTGAACACGCGCCCGTCGGCGTAGTCCAGCACGTAGATCTCGCCCTCGTGGTCTTCGGCGAACGAGGAGATGGCGAGCCCCGACTCGAACATCAACACCGGCGCCGCGCCCTCGACGCGCGTGTCGAGGGCCCAGATGCGCCCGCTGCCATAGTCGCCGTACACGTAATGGCCGCGCAGTGCCGGCAGCCGCTGGCCGCGGTAGACGTAGCCGCCGGTGACCGAGATTCCTTCGCTGTGGTCGTACTCCAGCACCGGGTCGCGCAGCCCGGGCGCACCGCACAACGGCGAGTCTCTGTAACAGTGCGCCCCCTCACGTGCCGCCCAACCGTAGTTGCCGCCGGCCACCACCCGGTTGACCTCCTCCCAGGTGCCCTGCCCCACGTCGGCCACCCACAGCTCACCGGTGTCGCGGTCGAAGCTCCAGCGCCACGGGTTGCGCAACCCCCAGGCGAAGATCTCCGGGCAGCCGCCGCCCTCGGCGCAGGCGCCGCTGGTCGCGAACGGGTTGCCGGGCGGGATGGCATAGCCGGTGGCGGGGCCGCGCACGTCGATTCGCAGCATGGCGCCGAGCAGTGTACGGGTGTTCTGCCCGTTGCCGTGCGGGTCGCCGCCGGCGCCACCGTCGCCCAGGCCGACGTACAGGTACCCGTCCGGGCCGAAGGCGATCTGCCCGCCGTTGTGGTTGCGGTAAGGCTGCTCGACGCTCAGCAGCACCGTCTCGGTCGACTCGTCGATGCGATCGGCGTGGACCTCGAAGCGCGAGACCACCGAAACCAGCGGCGCGCCGTCGCGGGTGTAGGAGAGGTAGACCCGCCCGTTGCGGGCGTGGTCGGGATCGAAGGCCATGCCGAGCAGGCCGGCCTCGTTGGGCCCGGCGTCGACGTGCCCGTTGCGGTCCTCGAAGAACGCTTCGCCTTCGCGCGTGCCTCGATCGGCTACGAACACCAGCACCCGGCCGGCTTTCTCGACCACGTAGAAGCGCTCCCGGTCGCCCGGCGCCTGCAGCATCGCCACCGGTCGCGAGAAGCTCAGCTCCGGGAACGGCTGGCTCAACTCCGCGCCGAAGCCGACACCGCCGGTGTTCGAACGCCCGTTGCTGCAGCCGGCGAGCACCGCGAGCGCCAGCAGGAGCAGGGCGCACCGCGCCGTCATCGACACGCCTGCAGGGCAGCGATCCACGACCCGATCAACGTAACGCCCGCGGAATCGGCCGACGCGCTGGCGAGCGGCGGCATGCCGACCGCGTCGCGCCGGCGCATGCGCTCGAGCATCTCCGAGCGCTCCGGCTCGCCCGGCGCCAGGCGCCGCGGATCGACCAGACCGACGTCGCCGCGGGTTGGCGCGACGCGGCACACCTGCATGTCGGCGAGCGCGGTGGCGAACCGAAAGTCGATGTCGACCGGTGTCGGGCCGTCCGGGCGGTGACATTGCGCGCAGTTGACGTGCAGGTAGGCGCGGGCGCGCGCTGCGCGATCGCCCGTGGCGTCCGCCGGGTCCGCGAGGCGCGGGTGAGAGTCCGGCGCACCGCCCAACGGGGCGCTGAACAGCCCCAGCGCATCGAAAGTGCTGAGTTGCCAGGCGCGCCGGCCGGGCGCCGGGTAGTCGAACGGCCGGTTCATCTGCGCGGTCTCCAGCCCGAGCGAGCGCCCGGCCGCCTCGGTGTGACACCGCAGGCACTCGCCCGCACTCGGGTAACGCCAGCTGCGCCCCTGCACGAGACGGGTGCGCCCGCCGTCGACGCGCGTGGCGTCGCGGCCGTCGGCGTCCCACTCGTAGCTGTAGCCGGCCCACTCGCCGTCGTCGTGGCGCATGAACAGTCGGGTCTCGACGAGCGCGCCGCCGAGACGAAAGTGCTTCATCAGCACCGTGCCGACGGGGAATGACCAGTCGCCGTCGGCTGCTATGTCGATCGCGCCCTCGTCGGGCAGCGCCACCCAGCGCTCCTTGG
>JBFJWO010000432.1:0-4679 GCA_041623575.1 Gammaproteobacteria bacterium | reverse complement strand
GCGTGTCGGGACCGAAGGTCGCGAACAGCAGGCAACCGCCCGGTCGCAAGACCCGGCGGACCTCTGCGAAGAACGCTCGAGGGTCGCTGCAGGCATGCAGGGTGGAGGCTGAAAACACGAGGTCGGCACTCGCCTCGCGCAGCGGCAGGCGCGCCGCGTCTGCCTGCACCAGCGCCGGGCGACGCCAGCGCCGGGCGGCGGCGGCCCCTCGCAACATCCCTTCGGCGACGTCGAGGCCCACCACCCGGGCCCGGCGGTAGCGCTTCGCCAGCGCCCGAGCCGCGCGCCCGGTACCGGTGCCGATGTCGAGCACCAGGGCGGGTTCGCAGCGAATGTAATCCAGGCGTTCCAGCGCGCGGTCGCAGACTTCGTGCTGCAGCAGCGCCTGGCGGTCATAACCGGAGGCCGCGCGATTGGCGGCGCGGCGTAAGGCGCGGCTGTCGAGTTCGGTGTGGCCCATCCGGCCCTCCCGGTGCTGGCGAAGAGCCCTGCGCATAGTGCCCGAACGCGGGGGTCGGTTGCGATCGGCGAAGAGGATCGCCGCACTGCCGGCGAGCGCGCCGCACCCGAGCGGCGCGGTTCTCGGGCCGCCCCGTCCTGGCCCGCCACCGATTCCGGCTCGCCCGACTGCCCGATGCGGCTCGCCGCCCGGGTAGAGTAGAGTAGCGCTATCGTGGCGAACACCGAATACCTGCTGCTGCTGGCCGGCGCCTTCGTCGGCAGCTACCTGCTGGGCTCCCTGTCCAGCGCGATCCTCGTGTGTCGCGCGCTGCGGATCCCCGATCCGCGCACCACCGGCTCCGGTAACCCGGGCGCGACCAATGTGCTGCGCTCCGGGGGCAAGCTGGCGGCCGCCCTGACCCTGCTGGGCGACCTCGGCAAGGGCCTCGTCGCGGTGCTCGTGGTTCGCGCGCTGACCGAAGCCCCGGCCCACTGGTGCGCGGCGGCGGCCGGTGCGTTCCTGGGCCACCTGTACCCGGTGTTCTTCGCTTTTCGCGGGGGCAAGGGCGTCGCCACCGCACTGGGTGCCGTGTTCGGCCTGTCCTGGGTGACCGGCGGGCTCGCTGCGCTCACCTGGCTGGCGCTGACCCTGGCTTTCAGGTTCTCCTCGGTGGCCGCGCTCGGCACCTTCGCCGGCGTGCCCTTTTACTACTGGCTGGTGGGCGGCGAAGCGCTGGTCACGGCCACCCTGGCCGGGATCGCGCTGGTCCTGTTCTGGCGACACCGCGGCAACATCGCCCGGCTGCTCCGGGGGGAGGAGTCCCGGGTCGGTCCGCCCGGTTGAACGGCCCGGCGGCCGCGCCCGTTGCGGGTCCGCCCGCGAACGTCGCCGAGCGGCTCAGGCCGCCGCGAATCCCAGCTCCGCGAGCGGCCAGCGCGGACGCGCCGCGATCGCGAGCCCGTCGCGCTCGCCCAGGAGCAATCGGCGGCAACCCGCGAATGCGATCATCGCCCCGTTGTCCGTGCAGAACTCGATGCGCGGGTAGACCACGCGGGCGTCGAGTTCCGAGGCCAGCGTTTCGCGCAGGCGCCGGTTGGCACCGACCCCGCCGGCCACGACGACGGTCGCGTGCCCCGTCTGGGCGAGCGCACGGCGGGTCTTGATCAGCAGCGTATTGACGACCGCGGTCTCGAAAGCGAGCGCCGCATCGGCACGGGCCTGCGCGTCGTCGCCCGCAGCCTGCACCGTCAGCAGCGCGTGGGTCTTGAGCCCGCTGAAGCTCATCTCGAGGCCCGGGCGATCGACCATGGGGCTAGGGAACAGGTAGCGCCCGGGCGAGCCCTGCTCGGCCAGGCGAGCGAGCGCGGGACCGCCCGGGTAGCCCAGACCCAGCAGCTTGGCGGTCTTGTCGAAGGCCTCCCCGACGGCATCGTCGCGGCTCTGCCCCAGCACCCGGTAGTCGCCGCGCGCACGCACGTCGACCAGCTGCGTGTGCCCGCCGGAGACCAGCAGGCACAGGAACGGCGGGCGCAGGTCCGGCGTCTCGAGCTCCGCGGCCAGCAGGTGGCCCTCCATGTGGTGGATGCCGAGCGCGGGGATGTCGAGCGACCACGCGAGCGCGCGCCCGAACGCGGCACCGGTCAGCAACGCCCCCGCCAGCCCCGGGCCGGCGGTGAACGCCACCGCGTCCAGGTCCGCGCGCTTGCACCCGCCCTGCGCGAGCGTGCGCTCCAGCAACGGCAGGAGCTTGCGAACGTGGTCGCGCGAGGCCAGTTCCGGCACCACGCCGCCGTAGTCGGCGTGCGTCGCGGCCTGGCTGTGCAGCTGGTGGGCGATCAACCCGCTGGCGGGCCGATACAGGGCGAGGCCGGTCTCGTCGCAGGAGGTCTCGATACCGAGCACGAGGGGCTCGGCCGGCAGGTCACCGCCCGCCCCACCGCCGCCGCCCGCCGTCGGCTCCGAACCGGTACTTTTCATGCACGCCACATCCGTCTAAAATGCCGGGTTCTGCCGAAATACCAGGATCGCTGTCCCGATGCCCTACGTCCGAGTCAAGGAAAACGAGCCCTTCGAGCTGGCCATGCGCCGCTTCAAGCGCTCGTGCGAGAAAGCGGGTGTGCTCACCGAAACCCGCCGCCGCGAGTACTACGAGAAGCCGACCACCGAGCGCAAGCGCAAAGCGGCAGCGGCCGTGAAACGCTACCAGAAGAAGCTGGCCAAGGAAAATTCCCGGCGCGTGCGCCTCTACTGACCGCGGCCGCAGGTGGCCGATTCCCTGAAGGCCCGGCTGCAGGACGACATCCGGGCGAGCCTGAAACGCGGCGACAAGCCGCGTGTGGCGGCCTTGCGACTGGTGGCGGCTGCTATCAAGCAACGCGAAGTCGACGAGCGCACCGAACTCGACGACGAGCAGGTGACGCTGGTGCTGGACAGGATGGCAAAGCAGCGCCGCGAGTCCATCGAGCAGTTCGCCCGGGCCGGGCGGCAGGACCTGGTGGACAAGGAAACCGTCGAACTCGGCATCGTCGGTGAGTACCTGCCGCAACCGCTGACGGCGGCCGAACTGGAGGCGCTGCTGAGCGCCGCGATCGAGGAAACCGGCGCGAGCACCTTGCGCGACATGGGCAAGGTCATGGGAATGCTCAAGCCGCGCGTGCAGGGCCGTACCGACATGGCAGCGCTGAGCGCGCGCGTGAAGGACCGTCTCGGCTGACCCGCCGCGATTCCGGCGCGACCGACGATGGCGGCGCCGGACCCACCCGGATCAAGAAGGGGCGCGCGCGAGCGTGTCGTAGGATAATGCCCGGCAGAGTTCGGATGGAGACCCTGGCAACACCGCATGAGCAACGTCCTGCAATTCATCGAGGTCCCTCGTCACGACCCGCCGAAGAAGCCGGCGCCGCTGCGGATACGCGACACGCGGGAGATCTACGCCCAGTTCGACGCCGACAGCGCCGCCGCGCAGGCGGACCGTTGCCTGGCCTGCGGCAACCCGTACTGCGAGTGGAAGTGCCCGGTCCATAACTACATCCCCAACTGGCTGAAGCTGATCGGCGAGGGCAAGCTGCTGCAGGCGGCGGAGCTCTCCCACCTGACCAATTCGCTGCCCGAGGTGTGCGGGCGGGTGTGTCCGCAGGACCGCCTGTGCGAAGGCGCCTGCACGTTGAACGACGGGTTCGGCGCGGTCACCATCGGCTCGATCGAGAAGTACATCACCGACGAGGCGCTCAAGCTCGGCTGGCGGCCCGACCTGAGCGACGTGGTCGCGACCGGCCGGCGGGTAGCCATCGTCGGCGCCGGCCCGGCCGGCCTCGGCTGCGCGGACGTACTGGCACGCAACGGCGTCACCCCGATCGTGTTCGACAGCTATCCCGAGATCGGCGGCCTGCTGACGTTCGGCATCCCGCCGTTCAAGCTCGAGAAAGACGTGGTGCGCACGCGCCGCGCGCTGATGGAAGGGATGGGCGTCGAGTTCCGGCTGAACACCCACATCGGCCGTGACCTGGCATTCGAGAGCCTGCTCGCGGACTACGACGCCGTGTTCCTCGGCATGGGTACCTACACGTACATGAAGGGCGGCTTTCCGGGCGAGGAACTCGAAGGCGTGCACGAGGCCCTGCCCTACCTGGTCGGCAACATCAACCAGCTGGAAGGCTGGCCGCAGCCCCCCGGCGCGTTCGTCGACCTGCGCGGGCAGCGCGTGGTGGTGCTGGGCGGCGGCGATACGGCGATGGACTGCAACCGCACGGCCGTGCGCCAGGACGCCGCCTCGGTGACCTGCGCCTACCGCCGCGACGAGGCCAACATGCCCGGTTCGCGCCGCGAAGTCGCCAACGCCAAGGAGGAGGGCGTGCGTTTCCTGTGGAACCGCCAGCCGGTGGCGATCGTCGGCGAAGGGCGCGTCGAGGGCGTCAAAGTGATCACCACCGAGCTGGGCCCGCCCGACGAGCGCGGCCGCCGCGTGCCCGAGCCGCTGCCGGGCACCGAAGAGGTCCTGCCGGCCGAGGCCGTGGTGATCGCCTTCGGGTTTCGCCCGAGTCCCCCGGACTGGTTCGAGCGTTTCGAGGTCGCCACCGATGCGCGCGGGCGCGTCGTTGCGCAGGCGGATTCGCGCTACGCCTTCCAGACCGGCAACCCGAAAGTGTTCGCCGGCGGCGACATGGTGCGCGGTTCCGACCTCGTGGTCACCGCCGTCTACGAGGGCCGCCAGGCGGCGTCGGGCATTCTCGAGTACCTG
>JBFJWO010000431.1:0-4680 GCA_041623575.1 Gammaproteobacteria bacterium | reverse complement strand
GCTCGACGGTGAGGTTGGGAAACAACGCGTAGGACTGGAAGACGATGCCGAAGTCGCGCTCCGCCGGCGGCAGCGCGGAGACGTCGCGCCCGGCCTGCACGATGCTGCCCGACGTCTGGATGTCGAGCCCGGCGATGGCACGCAGCAGCGTGGTCTTGCCGCACCCCGAGGGCCCGAGAAAACACACGAACTCGCCCTCGCCGATGTCGAGCGTGATGTGCTCGAGCGCGGTGAACTCGCCGAACCGCTTGCCGAGATCTTCGATGCGCAGGTACGGCGCGGTGCCGTCGGCATCCGTCATGCTGGCTTCTCCGGGGAGGTCTCCGCGACTTCCATCGTTCAGTACCGCCGCCACGCCTGGGTGCGCCGCAGCACGCCGCGCGTGAGCACCGCGTGTGCGATGCGCACGAACGCGCAGGTGTAGGCGATCATCATGGCCATCGCGGCGGCGAACGCGATCTCGCCCTGATCGTCCATATTGAGCACCGCCACCGAGGCGAGCGCAGTGTCGGCCGAGTAGATGAACACGACCGCCGACACCGTGGTCATGGCATTCAGGAACAGGTACATCGAGATGTCCAGCACCGCCGGCAGGCTGACCGGCACCGTGACCCGCGCGAAGGTGCGGTAGAACGGGGTCTTCAGCGAGGCCGACACCGACTCGAACTCCGGGTCCATCTGTTTCAGCGCGGTCACCGCGGTGAGGTGGCTGACCGTGTAGAAATGGGTGATGGTCGCGATCACCAGGATCGCCATGGTGCCGTAGAGAAAGTTCAGCGGGTTGGCGGGGTTGTTGAAGAAGAAGATATAGGACAGTCCCAGCACCATGCCCGGCACGGCGAGCGGCAGCATGGCGACGGCATGAAACGCACCGCGCCCGAGCGCGAAGCCGCGGCCTTTCTCCTGCAGGTAGGCGCCGAAGAAGATGATCGCCGTGCCGGCGATCGCCGTGTAGGTGGACATGCGTATGGAGTTGAAATAGGCGTCCCAGCCGCCGCCGTTGGCGAGGTCGAAATTGTAGTTGGCGAGCGTCAGTTCCAGGTTGTAGGGCCAGAACTTGATCAGCGCGGCGTACTGCGCCATGCCGATCATCAGCAGGATGGCGGCCGCCACCACGGAACAGAAGGCGAGCATGGCGAGATCGCGGCGCCGTTTCGGTTTCGGCTGATAGGGCACCGCCTGGGGCGAGAGTTGCGCGACCTGCTTTTTCTGCACCAGTCGATCGACGGTGAACGCGAGCGCGGCGGGAATCAGCAGCACCATCGAGACCACCGCGCCCATCTCGAAGTTCTGCTGCCCGATCACCTGCTTGTAGATATCCGTCGCCAGCACATTGAAGTTGCCGCCGATCACCTTGGGCACGCCGAAGTCGGTGAAGATCAGCGTGAAGGTGACGAAGCCCGCGCTGATCAGCCCGTACTTGCACCCCGGCAGGGTGACGGTGAAGAAGGTCCTGAGCGCGCCGGTGCGCAGCGCCACCGCGGCCTCGTAGAGTCGGGCGTCGGTGATCGCGAGCGCCGTGATAACGATCATCAGCGCGTGCGGGAACACCCAGTAGCTCGAGCCGATGACGATTCCGATCGGGCCGTAGATGGACTCGCCGAGCAGCAGGTCGCGCGCCACGCCCTGCTTGCCGAACCAGTAGACCAGCGAGATGCCGCTCAGCAACGAGGGCGTGAGCAACGGTACCACCGCGACCAGCCGGAAGAACCACTTGAAGGGCATGCAGGTGCGGGTCAGCGCGTAGCCGTAGACGAACGCCGCGATGAGCACGATAACGCTCGCCAGCACCGAGACGTAGAGGCTGTTGATGGCCGAGCGGAACAGCGCCGGGGTGGAGAAGTACTCCACGTAGTTGGCCAGCCCGACGAACTCGCCGTCGGCGTTCTCGAAGCTCTTGGAGAGCATGGTGTAGAGCGGCAGCAGCACGCACGACACCAGGAACGCGCCGATCACGACCATGCAGGCGCGCATGATCCAGTCGTCGCGGCCGAGGCGCGCCTTGATGCGCGGCGCCGCGCGCGCCGTCCCCGTGGCGAGCGTGCTCACAATGCGCTGCGCTGGTTCACCGTGGCGATCGACCCCTCTCCGGCGCCGGAGAGGGGTCTTTGGATGCGCCCCGCGTGGCGGGGCAAAGCCGGGCGGCCTACTGCGCCTCGGACTTCGAGTCGTAGCGCCGCTGCCACTCCGCCAGGATGCGCTTGCGGTTGTCGGCGGCAAACTGGAAGTCGTTGTCGATCATGCTCTTGCCGATGTCGGGCGGGTAGTTCTTGACCGGCTGGGCGACGCCCGGGTAGGCCACTACCGCGTAGACGGTGTTGTACATTTCGTTGGCTTCGCGCGAGACGGAGAAGTCGACCAGCTTCTTGGCCGCTTCGAGGTTCTTCGTGCCCTTGATGATAGTGGTCGCCTCCATGTCCCAGCCCGCGCCCTCACTCGGCATCACGATCTCGATCGGTGCGCCCTGGTTCTTCACCTTGGCGCCGCGGTAGGCGAACGACACGCCGATGGTCGTCTCGCCCGAACCGGCCTGGCGGCAGGGCTTGGAGCCCGAATGGGTGTACCAGGCGATGTTCTGGTGCAGCGCGTCCATGAACTCCCAGCCGCCCTGCTCGCCGTACATCTGCAGCCACGAGGACACGTCCAGGAAGCCGGTGCCCGAGGAGTTCGGGTTGGGCATCACCACGTGGCCCTTGTAGACGGGGTTGGTCAGGTCCTTCCACGTCGTCGGCATGGGCAGGCCGAGTTTCTGCGCCTCGACCGTGTTGACGCAGATCGCCGCCACCCAGGCGTCCATGCCCGTCCAGTGCGGCGGGTCGTCGCTGTCGACGAACCTGGGATCGAGCTGCTCGACGCCCTTGGGCTTGTAGGGGTGGGTCATGCCCTCGGCCTTGAGCAGCATCAGGCTGGTCGCGGCGAGCCCCCACACCACGTCGGCCTGCGGATTGTCCTTCTCGGCCAGCAGCTTGGCGGTGACGATGCCGGTGGAATCGCGCACCCACTTGATCTCGATGTCCGGGTAGTGCTTGTTGAACTCGACGGCGTAGCGTTTGAGGTCGTCCGCCTCGATGGCCGTGTACACGGTGAGCGTGGTGGCGGCCGAGGCGGATCCGGCCAGCAGCATGCCGGCTATGGCGCCCGCCAGCAGCGAGCGGATGCGAATCGAGCGTGTCATGGGGTGCCTCCTTTGGCGTTCATTGTTCGAATTGGCCGGGACAGGCCCAACGCCCCTCGTGACGTTGCGGTGACGCCGTACCCGGTCGGCCTTTTGCGGCTCTGATGCTTATAAGCGCATCGAGCGCCGATGGCAACCGGGTGCCCGGGCGGGCATCAGGCCGCGGTGCTGCCGGCGCCGGCCGCCGTCAGCGCTGCGTCCAGCACGTCGAGGGCGTGGTCGAGGTCGCGTTCGGCGATGGTGAGCGGCGGGCTCAGGGTGAGGACGCTGCCCATGCTGGTCTTGAAGCTCAGCCCGTCGTCCAGGCAGCGGTACATCACCTCGTCGGCGAGTGCGGCGTTCGCCGCCGCGGCGCCGCTGGCGTGGCGCAGTTCGACGCCGAGCAGCAGGCCGATGCCCCGTACGTCGCGGATACAGGCGTGACGTGAGGCCATTTCACCCAGGCGCGCGAGGGCATGCTCGCCCAGTCGCGCGGCGCGTTCGACCAGGCCCTCGTCGCGCAGCACGTCGAGGGTGGCGAGCCCGGCGGCGCAGGCCACCGGGCTCTTCTCGTGGGTGTAGTGGCCGAGGGCGGCGCCCGTCGCGACGTCGAGTTGCGGGCGCGCCAGCACCGCGGCGAGCGGCATGACGCCACCGCCCAGCCCCTTGCCCAGCACCAGCATGTCGGGCACGACGCCGTAGTGCTCGCAGGCGAACAGGGCCCCGGTGCGCCCGAGCCCGGTCGGGATCTCGTCGAGGATCAGCAGCGCGCCGTGGCGCTCGCAGGCGGCGCGGACCTCGGCCCAGTAGCCGGGCGGCGGCACGTACGGGACCGCGCGCACCGTTTCGGCGATCACCGCGGCGACGTCGCCCTCTTTCTCGAGCACGTAGTCGACGTAGCGCGCGCAACGCAGGTTGCAGGTGGTTCCGCACTCGAACGGGCAGTGGCCCGGATCGGGCGGCGGAGCGTGCTCGCTGCCCGGCAGCAGCGGCCCGATGTCGCGCCGAAACAGCGCCTCGCCGCCGATCGAGATGGTGTCGAGGCCGGCGCCGTGGAAGGCATCCCACAACGACAGGGTCTTGAAGCGCCCCGTCGCGGCGCGCGCGAGCTTGAGCGCGATGCCCATGGCCGTGGCGCCGCCCGGCGCGAACAACACCTTGTCGAGGTCGCCGGGCGCGAGCTCGGTGAGCCGGCGCGCAAGCTCGACGGCCGGGCGGTTGGTGTAGCGCCGGGTGCAGAACGACAGCTCGTCGAGCTGGCGCTTGATCGCCTCGATCACGCGCGGGTGGGCGAAACCCACCTGGTGCACGCTGTTGCCGTGGAAATCGAGATAGCGCCGCCCCCGGAGATCGCGCAGGTGCGCGCCGTCGCAGCCCTCGAGCGCGTTGAGGCAGGGAGTGGACAGCGACTGGTGCAGGAAGTAGCGCGCGTCTTCGGCCAGCAGCTCACGGGTTTCGGCGTCGAGGTGACGCTCCTGCCAGGCTTCGCGCCGCGGCGAGGTGTTGGTGTCGCCCTCGCCGGGCGG
>JBFJWO010000430.1:0-4687 GCA_041623575.1 Gammaproteobacteria bacterium | reverse complement strand
GGGTCAGCGTGGAGCAGATGGCGCTGCTGGAGCCCGGCCTGTCGGAAACCGTCTGCGCGACGCTGCTGACGGTCATGCGCGAGGCCATGGACGAGGTCGTGAACCGGGGCGTGCCGGCCGAAGCGGCCCGCGACTTCCTGATCGGGCACATGAACATCATCGGCGCGGTGGTGTTCGACGAGGTCGAGGGCGTGTTCTCCGACGCCTGCAACAAGGCCATCGAGCAGGGCAAGGCGCGGCTGATGCGCCCGGACTGGAAGTCGGTGTTCGAGCGCGAGCAGATCGCCGAGAGTATCCGGCTCATCACCTGAGCCGGGCCGGCGCGGCGCGTTGCCCATGGGTTCCGACGAAGTCATTCCACGCCGCAAGCTCGCCGACCAGGTGCTCGAGCGCCTGATCGAGCTGATCCGCGGCGGCCGGCTGGCGCCCGGCGACAAGATGCCCTCCGAGCGTGCACTGATGCAGCGCTACGGGGTCGGGCGGCCCGCCGTGCGTGAAGCCCTGCAGACCCTCGAGGGCATGGGCCTCATCGCCATCCGCCACGGCGAGCGTGCCCGCGTTCGCGAAGTCAACGCGGCGTCCGTGTTCGACCAGATCGACCTCACCGCCCGCCACCTGCTCTCCACCTCGCCGCAGAGCCTCGACCACCTGAAAGAGGCGCGCTTGCTGTTCGAGATCGACATGGTGCGCATCGCCGCCGAACGCGCCGGGGCGGAGGACATCGCGCGCCTGCGCGCGGCGCTGGAAGCGCAACGCGGAGCCGAGGACACCGCGGCGTTCGTCAAGGCCGACATCGCGTTCCACGGTGCGCTGGCGGCGGTCTCGGGCAACCCGATCTTCACCGCCTTGAGCAACGCCATGCTCAACTGGCTGATGGAGTACCACTTCGACCTGGTGCACGTCCCCGGGCTCGAGCGCCTCACGCTCGTCGAGCACGAAGCGGTCGTGGAGCGCCTGGCCGAGGGCGACGGCGAGGGTGCGGTGCGGGCAATGGCCGATCATCTCAACCGCGCCAACGATCTCTACCGGCTCGAGAACCGCTGAGCGGCCGGGTCAACCGCAACGACAGACATCACCGGAGACCGCCATGACCGAATCCGCCGATCGTCCCATCAACCCCCTCAAGGCGCGCCTCGACGCCGGCAAGCCCGGCGTCGGGATGCTCGTGACCATGCCCGGCGTCAACATGGTGCAGGTGCTGGCCGCGTGCGGTTTCGACTGGCTGTTCATCGACATGGAGCACGGCCCGATCGGCATCGAGTCGGTGCACGCCATGGTGACCGCCACCAACGGCACCGCGACCGCCCCGATCGTGCGGGTGCCGTGGAACCTGCACTGGCTGGTCAAACCGGTGCTCGACACCGGCGCCATGGGCGTGATCTTCCCGACCATCCGCAGCGCCGGGGAGGCCGAGGCGGCGGCCCGCTCGGTGCGCTACCCGCCGACCGGGGACCGGGGGTTCGGGCCGTTCTACGCGCCGCTGCGCTTCGGTGAGAGCATGGGCACCTACGCCGACCCCGCCGATCGCGAGATCCTGTGCATCCTGCTGATCGAGCACAAGGACGCGGTCGCCGACATCGAGCGCATCGTGCGGGTGGCGGGCGTCGACGTGTGCCTGATTGCGCCCTTCGACCTCGCCATGAGCTACGGCTACCGCGACGGCGCCGATCACGACGAGGTGCGCGAGGGCATCGCGCGCGTCGAAGAGGTGGTGCTGGCCAGCGACGTCCATCTCGGCGGGCTCGCGCTCGACAACGATCTCGCCAACGACATGATCGCGCGCGGCTACCGGCTGGTGCTGACCGGCTTCGACACGCTGCTGGTGCAGCGCTCGGCGAGCGCCATCCTGGAGGGGATAGACCGCGGCTGAGCCGCTCAGCGCCGCGGCAGCGGGTTGGCGCGAAAGAAGCGCCAGCTGAGCGCGGCGACATCGGGCGCCTCGGGAAAGCTGTACGGCCCCGGGGAGCCGCCGTACCAGCCGTGCCCGGGACCGTGCAGGAACAGGGTCTGGATGGCCGGGTTGCCGTTCGCGTCGCGGTAGCTGGCGTGCTCCCAGGTGGCTTCGCCATGGCGCCCGGCCAGCCGGTCGCCCTTGCCGGTCTCGATACCGAAGCAACGCCCCCAGCTGTCGCGCAGGTTCTCGCCGGCGCGGATTCCCACCGTGCGGTCGTCGTGGGAGTGCGCGACGAACACCGGCACCAGGCGTTTGCGCGCGCCCATCTCGCGCTGCATGGCGTCGACGACGGCGGCGAGCGGCTTGTGCCGCACCGGCAGGCCCGGGTGGACGCGCACGGCGTCCGACCATTCCGAGTAGGGCACGCCGGCCACCACGGCGCCGGAGGCGATCCGGTCGCTGTGGGCCACCATCATGGCGGCCGCCATTCCGCCCCCGGAGGACAGCCCGACGACGTGGATGCGGCGGGTGTGCACCCGGTACTCGGCGCGGACCCGTTCCACTATCTGCCACAGGTCTTCCACTTCCCCGGCGCCGCGGCGGATCTCCCGCTCGAACCACCAGCCCCAGCAGTTGTGGAAGCGCAGGCCCCGGTAGCTGGTGATGTACGGGTAGACCGCGATGAACCCGTGGCGGTCCGCGAGCCGGTTGAAGCCGGAGATCGCCTCGATGTCGCGGTGGGTCTGGCGGCAGCCGTGCAGCACCATCACCAGCGGGCGGGCGCGCAGCGCACGGTATGCCGGTGGCACGTGGACGACGTAGTAGCGCGCCCGCGAACCCCGGTAGCCTTGCGGCCGCAGGATGCGGCTGTCGTCGCCCGCCGGTTGGGCGCGCCGGCGCTCGCGCCACGAGAGGAGCGCGGCGCGCGTGCGACTCGGTGTGGTGCGCAGGAACGTCAGCCCCTGCGTGACCCGGCGCCGGGCGCGAACGGCAGCGTCCCGGAATGCACTCGTCCCGGCCGTCAACCCCGCGCCCGCCCGGCTCAGCGTGCGAGACCGGGCGGTACCGAGGCGCCCGGCTGCCGTTCGTCCACACGCCCATCCTCGGGCGATCCATGCCCGCAGGTCACGCAGCCGTGATAGTGCACGCGCCCGCCCGGCGCAGAGCAACGCGCCGACATCGAGGCTGGCCCGCCGGATCGCTCCCGTGAGCCGTTCCCGAAGGGCGCTGGCCCGAGCGGGCGGCGCGGTACGCAGGCGCGACACCCGGCGGTCGAGGGGCGCGTTGCGGCGCGGCCGTGGTTTGCGCCGCAGCAGGCTGGTGAAGTCGAATCGCATGGACGGTCGGGACCCGTGCTCGAGAATTTCGCACGGGCGGACGCGGTGAAGCGGCACGGCGCGTGTTGCGGCGCAACATAGCATTGGGTCGCAGCGGCCACAACGAGGTGCGTCACGAATCGAGGTGGCGCGCCGACGACGGTCGGCACGCGCCGGGTCGCGGCGGTCCGGCTATGTTGAACCTACTGGTATGATGAGTATAGACTCGGTTCGCCGGGCGCCGGTGCGCGCCGGCGTCGGGGCGACGACCAACGACAACCAACGACAGCGATCTCGATCCGAGGAGGCACCGCCATCGACACATTCCGGGTCGCGCTGAGCGGGGATTTCCGCAACGCCGACGGCAGCCCCAAGTTTCCGGTCTTCGACCTCGCGCCGTTGCGCGACGACGCGCGCATCGAACTGGAGTACGTGCAACCCGTCGACGGCGTGATGCCGGCGGCCGCGCTCGAGGGCTTCGACGCCCTCATCCTGCTGGTCCCGCGCTTCGCCGCCGCGAGCGTGCCGGGCGACGGGCGCCTCGCCGTGGTCGCACGCTTCGGCGTCGGTTACGACAACGTCGACCTCGAGGCCTGCAACGCCAACGGCATCGCGGCGGTCATCACGCCCGACGGTGTGCGCCGTCCGGTGGCGGTCGCCGTCATGACCCTGGTGCTGGCGCTGGCCGGCAAGCTGCTCACCAAGAACGCCCTGACCCGCCAGGGGCCGGCCGGCTGGAAGCAGGTCAGCCAGCACATGGGCATGGGCCTGGTCGGGCGCACCCTCGGCGCGCTCGGCATGGGCAACATCGGCGCCGAGGTGTTTCGCATGGCGAAACCCTTCGACATGCAGTTCATCGCCCATGACCCGTTCGCGGATGCGGCGCTCGCCGAGTCGCTTGGCGTGCGCCTGGTGGGCATCGACGAGTTGTTCGCCGAGAGCGATTTCCTGTCGGTGAGTTGCCCCCTGAGCGACGACACCCGCGGCATCGTCGATGCCGCGCGCCTGGCGCGCATGAAGCCCACGGCGTTCGTGATCAACACCGCGCGCGGTCCGGTGGTCGACCAGGCGGCGCTCACCGCGGCGTTGCGCGATGGCGTCATCGCCGGCGCCGGTCTCGACGTGTTCGAGAACGAACCCACTGCCGCCGACGACCCGCTGTTCACGTTCGACAACGTGATCACCACCCCGCACTCGCTGTGCTGGACCGACCAGTGCTTCGCCGGCATCGGCGCCGCCGACGTCAAGGCGGTGCTGGCGGTCATGGCCGGCGAGCAACCGCGCGGGATCGTCAACGCTTCGATCACCGAAGACCCGGCCTGGCAGGCCAAGCTGCAGGCGCTGAAGGCCCGTTTCGAGCGCACCTGAACGCCAACACATCCGCCGGCCGCCTCGCCGGGGCGGGATGTCGATGGGAGCGGTGAAGGGATGAGCGAGCTGGAGTTGCGCAACGTGCACAAGTACTACGGCGACGTGC
>JBFJWO010000429.1:0-4691 GCA_041623575.1 Gammaproteobacteria bacterium | reverse complement strand
GGCGAAGAGCTGCCCGGCAGCCTCGGGCAACTGGCGGCGCTCAGCGCGAGGTTGAACGAGGAAGTGCCGCGCATCCTCGACAACCTGGTGCAGGCGAGCGCCCGGCTGCGCGAAGGCACACCGCACGTGCCACGCATCCTCTCCAACCTCGAAGCGGCCAGCGAGGACATCCGCGACACCACGCCGACGCTCACCGCCTCGCTCGAGCGCAGCGCCGGACGTGTCGACACCCTGCTCTCCAGGCGCAACGTGAAGCGCGTCGACACCATGCTGGCCAACCTCGAACGCGCGTCGACCGACGTCGGCTCGGTGCTCGGTCAACTCGACGCGGCGGCGGCTTCGGTGAACGGCGTGATCGGTGACCTCGATCGACTCGTCGCGCGTCACTCGCCGGACGTGGCGGAATCGATCACCGGGTTGCGCGCGTCGCTCGCCCGCGTGAGTGAAGCCGTCGACACCGTCAGCTATCACCTCGAAGGCGGCAGCCGCAACATGCACGAGTTCAGCCGCCGGATTCGCGACAATCCCTCGGCGCTGCTGTTGAGCAGCGCCCCCGATGAAGGAGGCCGTCGATGACAGTTCGCGTATCCCGCGCCGCCGCGGCGCTGAGCGCAGCCCTGCTGAGCGGGTGCATCGCCACGCCGCCGGCGCCCGTCGACCAGTACTACCGGCTGCGCGCCGACCAGGGTCCCGCCCTGCCCGGCGCGACCGCCGCGCTCGGCGTCGGCGAGTTCCGAGCCGAGGGCCTGCTGCGCGAACGCTCGCTCGTCTACAGCGACGACGGCGGCCAGCGCGTATTGAAGCAGCACGCCTACCACCACTGGGTCGACACCCCGCAGCGCATGGTGCGCGACTACTGGACGCAGCGCCTGGCCGTGACCGAGGGCGAACGGGCGTTCACCGTTCATGGCCGGATACTGCGCATGGAGCGACTGCTGGAGGCGGGGCGCGACGCGGTGGCGCTCAGCCTGCGGCTGCGCCTGCGCGCGCGGGGCCAGGTCGGCGATATCCTGCAACGCGAGTACACGGCGATCCGCGCAAGCGACTCGGGCGAGGTGCTCGACAGCGTGAAAGCCTACGAGGCGGCAATGGACGAGATCATCGGGCGTTTCCTGACCGACCTCGATGCGCTGGCGCCGCTGGCACAGGGGCTGGACTGATTGCCGCCCACCGGCAGACCCCCACGGTGCGCGCGCGACGCGCCAACGCACTTCGCACAGGCTACAGGTAGCGCTTGAACATCGCGGAGTCGGCGAGCCAGTAGGCGTACACGAACGCGATGATCGCGACGCTCCCGCGCCCGAGGACGGGCACCGCGATATTGACGATCAACACCAGGCACCAGCCCGTGAAACCGAGCGCCAGGCCCAGCATGACCGATTTCATGAACGGGTAGCGCAGGCGTTTCAGCCAGACTTTCACGAACACGGCGACCCAGGACGCAGCGGTGCTGATCACCAGGTATTCGAACAACGCGTCCAATCTCTGCCACCCCGCGTATGACCCACGCACGAGTCTTTGGGCTCGTTACGACCGGGCCGGCTGCCCGGGCGGGACGAGGCATTCGAACGCGAGCACCGGCGCATTCGTTACCGGGAAGACCGTCCCCCGCAGCCCGATGTGGCCGAACAAGGCGTTGCAGGCATCTTCTCTGCACAGCGCCGCCTGCAGGCAATGCCCGATCCTAACGCAGGCGACGCCGAACGCAATGGCCCGCGTCCCGGTTCGGCAGCGGCCAGGGCGCACGCGCAGCCTCCCGGGCCGCGGCCGAGGTGGCCGGGAGACGCGCGCACCGGGGAATCCGGCGCGTGGAAACGACGGCTTCGCCGGTGACAATGCCCTCAGGTACCCATGACGGCGCGGTCGGGCGCGGCGCGCAGGCGCAGGCGGCGCGATGGCAGGAGGCGTCCGTACGCGAGACGGCGGGGCACACGCTGACCCTCTGGCGCGTGCGGCTGTTCGGGTTCACTGAGCTGGCGACGTTCCTGTGCCGGTAGCCGGCGGCCGCACCACCGCACGGCCCTGGGCCAGCCACTCGTCGATCCCCGGGCGCAGGTTGTAGACGCGGCGGTAGCCCATCCGCTGGTCGAGGAACCGGCTCACGGCAAGGCTGCGAACGCCCTGCTGGCACAGCACCACCAGCGGGTCGTCGGGCCCGGCGAGGCGCGCGAGTTCCTGCAACCAGGCGCGCGCGTCGTAGCGCCCGGCGGCGTCGAAGAACGTCAGCAGGTGACTGCCCTCGATCACGCCGCTCGCCTGCCACTCGTCGGGCCGGCGGATGTCGACGACGACCGCCCCCTCGCCCGCGAGGACGGACAGCCGGGCCGAGTCGACCTGCACCACTTCGGCGCGCGCGCCGCCGCCGGCGAACAGGGTCACGGCCAGCACCGAGGCCGGCACCCATTTCGGATTTGGCATCCCCGCACCCCGCTCCTTGTAGAGAGCGGGCAGTGAACCCCAGTGCCGCCGGCGAGTCAACGGCGCGCGAACAGGCCACCGTGTGCGCCGCGCGCCCGCTGGTGTATGGTTGCGCTGCGGCCGCACGGCCGGCGCGTGGGGAGGCAGACAAGACCATGGAAAAGCCCTGGCTCAAAGAGTACCCCGAGGGCATGCCCGAGTTCATCGACGTGGACCGCTACGGCTCCCTCGTCGAGATCTTCGACGAGGCCGTGAATCGCTTCGGCGAGGCCGCTTTCATCAATTTCGGCCAGCGCATGAGCTACGCCGATCTCGCCCGGCGCAGCCGCGACTTCGGCGCCTGGCTGCAGCGGCGCGCCGCGCTCGGCAAGGGCGAGCGCATCGCCATCATGATGCCCAACCTGCTGCAATACCCGGTCGCGGTGCTCGGTGCGCTGCAGGCCGGCCTGACGATCGTCAACACCAACCCGCTCTACACCGCGCGCGAGCTGCGCCACCAGCTCGCCGATTCCGGCGCCCGCGCGATCGTCATCCTGGAGAACTTCTGCCACGTGCTCGAAGAGGTGATCGGCGACACCGAGGTCGAGACGGTCATCGTCACGCGCATGGGCGATCAGCTCGGTTTCCCCAAGTCGCTGCTGATGAACCTGGTCGTTCGCCACGTCAAGAAGATGGTCCCGGCGTATCGGCTCGCGGGCGCCGTGGCGTTTCGAGACGTGTTGAGCGACGGCGCGACACTGCAGCTCGAGCGGCCCGAACTCGGACACGCCGACATCGCCTTCCTGCAATACACCGGCGGCACCACGGGGCTGGCCAAGGGCGCGATGCTCACGCACCGCAACCTGGTCGCGAACGTGGTCCAGGCCCAGACCTGGATCGAGCTCGGCTCGCCGATCGAGGCGGGCGCCGAACGGGTCGTCACGGCGCTGCCGCTCTACCACATCTTTGCGCTGACGGCGAACCTGCTGGTGTTCATGTCGCTCGGCGCCGACAACCTGATGATCACCAACCCGCGCGACATGCCGGGTTTCGTCAAGGAACTGCGACGGTTTCGCGCCACGGTGCTGACCGGCGTCAACACGCTGTTCAACGGGCTGCTCAACACGCCCGGGTTCGCCGAGCTCGATTTCTCCGGTTTCAAGCTGGCGCTCGGCGGCGGCATGGCGGTGCAGGAATCGGTCGCCAGGCGCTGGCAGGAGGTCACCGGGCGTGGCCTGATCGAGGCCTACGGGCTCACCGAGACCTCGCCGGCGGCCTGCATGAATCCGCTCACCGGGCACAGCTACAACGGCTCCATCGGACTGCCCATCCCGTCCACCGAGTGCACGGTGCGCGACGATCAGGGCCGTCACCTGCCGGTGGGCGAGGTCGGCGAGCTGTGTATCCGCGGCCCGCAGGTGATGGCCGGCTACTGGAAGCAGCCGCAGGCCACCGCCGAGGTGCTGGACGACGACGGCTGGTTGCGCACCGGCGACATGGCGCGCATGGACGAGAACGGCTACTTCTATGTGGTCGACCGGCTCAAGGACATGATCCTGGTGTCGGGATTCAACGTTTACCCCAACGAGATCGAGGCGGTGGTGGCCATGCATCCCGGCGTGCTCGAGGCGGCCGCCATCGGCGAACCGGACGAGCGCTCCGGCGAAGTGGTGAAACTGTTCGTGGTGCGCAAGGACCCGTCGCTCACCGCCGAAGCCCTGATTGCCCACTGCCGCGAAGAGCTCACCGGCTACAAGGTGCCCAAGCGCATCGAGTTCAGGGACGAGTTGCCCAAGTCCAACGTCGGCAAGATCCTGCGCCGGGAACTGCGCAACGCGAAGGCCGGGTGACGCCGGTGCGCAGCGGCGGTTCGATCGCCTTCGCGACACCGCTTGCGAGCGGGACCGAGGCTACTGCCCGGGCAGGTGGCGTTGCGGGTCGCGCACCATGAGATTGAAACTGATGCTGATGCGCGGTTCCTCGGAGAGATTCGGGTGCACGTAGTGCAGCAGGAACGCCGGCCACAGCAGGATCAGCCCCGGGCGCGGTGAGACGGTGAACTCGGGCTCCACCTGCGGGTCGTCCCGGATCGCACCCATGTTGGCTGCCCCGCGCGGGTCGTAGAAAGTGATACAGCCCGGGCGCAGGTCGGCGCGGTTGCCCGTCGTGACCCGCTTGTCCGGCACCCTGACGTAGTAGGTGCCGCTCAGGTAGGCGTGCGGGTGGTTGTGCGGGTCGTGGTAGTCGCCGAGTCGGTTGACGTTGCCCCAGCCCTGCAGCGACCAGTCGATCGG
>JBFJWO010000428.1:0-4698 GCA_041623575.1 Gammaproteobacteria bacterium | reverse complement strand
GAGGATGCAGATCAACGCATAGAGCACGGCGAGCCCGCCCTGTTCGCGCAATTCCTCACCGACCTGCGGGCCGACGAATTCGACTCGCCGCAGGTCGACGTCCGGGTCCTGGGCGCGCAAGGTATCGAACACGCGGTCGCTCAGTTGCGCGCTGTCCTCACCCTCGCGCGGCGCCAGGCGTACCAGCACGTCACGGGTGGTGCCGAAATGCAGCACGATGGCGTCCTCGAAACCACCGTCGCGCAACGCGCCGCGGATCGGCGCCAGCTCGGCGCTGCGCGGGTAGCCGACTTCTATCAGGTAGCCGCCGGTGAAGTCGATGCCGAAGCTCAGGCCGCGCGCGATCAAGGCCAGCAGGGCGACCAGCAGGAACGCGCCGGAAACCATCATGGCAAGCTTGCGCTTGCCCATGATGTCGAAGGTCTTCTTCTCGAGTAGTTTCATGGCTCAGATCGCCAGGCGCTTGACGCGCCGTCCGCCGTAGATCAGGTTGATGACCGCGCGCGTGCCCATGATCGCCGTGAACATGGAACTCACGATGCCGATGGAGAGCGTCACGGCGAAGCCCTTGATCGGGCCGGTGCCGAAGCTGAACAGCACCACGGCCGCGATCAGCGTGGTGATGTTGGCATCGGCGATGGTCGTGAACGCCTTCTCGTAGCCGGAATGGATGCTCGCCTGCACGCTGTTGCCATTGGCGAGTTCCTCGCGGATGCGCTCGAAGATCAGCACGTTGGCGTCCACCGCCATGCCGACGGTCAGCACGATGCCGGCGATGCCGGGCAGGGTCAGCGTCGCCTGCATCACCGACAGCACCGCGACGATCAACACCAGGTTCACCAGCAGCGCCAGGTTGGCCACCATGCCGAAGGCCTTGTAGTAGACCGCCATGAAGATCAGCACCAGGATGAAGCCGACGATGACCGACAGGCGGCCCTGCTCGATGTTGTCCTGCCCCAGGCTCGGGCCGACGGTACGCTCTTCGATGATCTCCACCGGGGCGCGCAGCGAGCCGGCGCGCAGCAGCAACGCGAGGTCGCGGGCCTCGTTGGTGTCGAGGCCGGTGGTCTGGAATCGGTTGCTCAGCACGTCGCGGATGGTCGCCATGTTGATGACCTCCTCGACCCGCGTGCGCTCCCTGACCAGTTCCCCGTCGACGCGCTGGGTGTCGACCCGGTTCTCGATGAACACCACCGCCATCAGCTTGCCGATGTTCTCCGAACTCACGGCCTGCATCTTCTTGGCACCCTTGCCGTCGAGGGTGACGAACACCGCCGGCTGCCCGGTCTGCTGATCGAAGCCCGAGGAGGCGTCCTTGATCTGGTCGCCGGTGACGATCACGCGCCGTTCCAGCAGCACCGGCGAGCCGTCGCGCTCGCGGTACAGGCGCGCGTTGACCGGTGCGTTACCGCTGCGCGCGGCGGCGTCCCAGTCGGCGGCGGTGCCGTGCACTAAGCGGTATTCCAGCGTCGCCGTGGCGCCGAGGATCTCCTTGGCGCGGGCCGTATCCTGCACGCCCGGCAACTGCACCACGATGCGTTCGGTGCCCTGGCGCTGGATGATCGGCTCGGCGACGCCGAGTTCGTTGACGCGGTTGCGCAGCGTGATGATGTTCTGCTCGAGCGCGGCATCGCGTTCCAGGCGCACCGCCTCCTCGCTCAGGCGCCCGTAGAGGAAGGCGAAGCGATCGTTCTGCCCGGTCTCGAAGTCGAGATCGCGATACTCGTCCTCGAGCCTCGCGAGCGCCGCGTCGCGGGTCTCGGCGTCCTTGAAGCGGGTCTCGACCCGGCCGCGGTCGCGGCGAATGCCGAGGTAGCGGATCTTCTGCTCGCGCAGGTAGGTGCGGATCTCGCTCACGTAACGCTCTTCGGCCTGAGCCACCGCCGAGTCCATGTCGACCTGCATCAGGAAGTGCACCCCGCCGCGCAGGTCCAGGCCGAGGTACATGGGGGCGGCATTCAGCGCACGCAGCCAGTCCGGGGTGGCCGGGGCCAGGTTCAGCGCGGTGACGACGTTGCCGCCGAGCGCGTCCTCGCTCAGCAGGTCGCGCGCCGCCAGTTGCTGCTCCGGGTCGGAGAAGCGCAGCAGCACGCGCTCGGGGTGCACGTCGATGCCGATGGGCTCGATCCCCTCCCCGCGCAGCAATTCGGCCGCCTGGTTGCGGATGGCCGGCGTATCCAGCGCCCCGCTGCGGGCCGAGATCTGCAGGGCCGGGTCCTCGCCGTAGAGGTTGGGCAGCGCATAGAGCACACCCCCCAGCAGCACGGCGAGCAGCACCACGTATTTCCACAATGCGTACTTGTTAACCATCGATCGTGCGAACCTGTGTTCGATCCGCGCCGCGGGACCGCCGGCGCACGGTTTTCGATCCTACCCGACTGCCGAGAAGGCGCCGCCGCGGCGGCCCGCCGCGGCGATCGAGCTTCGATTGCCCCGCCTCACCGCCGGTGGCGGCCGAAAAACGGGTCGGCACCGCGGCTAGTCCTTCTTCAGGGTGCCCTTGGGCAACAACGAGCCGACGGCCTGTTTCTGCACCTTGACCGTCACGTTTTCGGCGATCTGTACGGACACGAAGCTGTCGCCGACATTGGTGATGTTGCCGGCCAGACCGCCGTTGGTGATGACCTCGTCGCCTTTCTTGAGCGCCTCGACCATGGCCTTGTGCTCTTTCACCCGCTTCTGCTGGGGGCGAATGAACAGGAAGAAGAACACCACGATGATCAGCAACGGGAACAGCAGGCCGATGAACCCGCCCCCTTGCCCCCCGTCCTGCGCCCAGGCGTTGGAAATCAAGAACTCCATTGAGCATCCTCGTCGTCGCCGCGCCGGCCCCGGTCGCGGTGGGTGGATCGTAAAAAGGCCGAATTATGACATAGCTCGCCGGGCGAATGCGCGAACCTTCACTCCTTCTCCCGCGCGGCGTAGAAAGCCCGCCGGAACTCGCCCAGCGAGGCGGTGGCGATCGCCCGGCGCAGGCCCGCCATCAGGCGCTGGTAGTAGCGCAGGTTGTGGATGGTGTTCAGGCGCGCCCCGAGGATCTCCCCGCACTTGTCGAGATGGCGCAGGTAGGCGCGCGAGTAGTGCGCGCAGGTGTAGCAGTCGCATCCCGGGTCCAGCGGGCCCGTGTCGTCGCGATAGCGGGCGTTGCGGATCTTGACGACGCCACCGGAGGTGTACAGGAAACCGGTGCGGGCGTTGCGGGTCGGCAGCACGCAATCGAACATGTCGATGCCGCGCCCCACCGCCTCGACGATGTCCTCGGGTAGCCCGACGCCCATCAGGTAGCGCGGGCGTGACGGCGGCAGGTGCCCGACGCTCGCCTCGAGGATCGCCTCGCGCTCGCCTTTCGGCTCGCCCACGGCAAGACCGCCCAGCGCGTAGCCGTCGAACCCGATCGCGACCAGGGCGGCGGCCGATTCGGCGCGCAACCGCGGGTAGACGCCGCCCTGGACGATGCCGAACAGCGCCGAGTCGCCCTCGTGCGCCTGGCGACAGCGCGCCGCCCAGCGCATGGACAGTTCCATGGACGCGCGGGCCTGCGGTTCGCTCGCCGGGTAGGGCGTGCACTCGTCGAACACCATCGCCACATCGGAGCCGAGCTCGCGCTGCACGCGCACCGCGCCCTCCGGGTCGAGAAACACCTCGGCGCCGTCCACCGGCGAGCGGAACCTCACGCCCGCCTCGTCCACCCTGCGCAAAGCGGCCAGGCTGAAGACCTGGAAGCCGCCCGAGTCGGTCAGGATCGGCCCCGGCCAGTTCATGAAGTCGTGCAGGGTGCCGTGTTTGCGCACCAGCGAGGTGCCCGGGCGCAACATCAGGTGGAAGGTGTTGCCGAGCAGGATCTGCGCCCCGCCGGCCGCCACCTCCTCGGGGGTCATCGCCTTGACCGTGCCATAGGTGCCGACCGGCATGAACGCGGGCGTGTCCACCACGCCGCGCGCGAAATGCAGCCGCCCGAGGCGCGCGGCGCCGTCGGTGGCCTCGATGTCAAAGCGCATCGGCGCCGGCCGTGACGAGCATCGCGTCGCCGTAGCTGTAGAAGCGGTAGCCTGCCTCGACGGCGTGGGCATAGGCATCCATCACGCGCTGGTAACCGCCGAAAGCGCACACCAGCATCAGCAGGGTCGAGCCCGGGAGGTGGAAGTTGGTGAGCAACGCGTCCAGCGAGCGAAACGCGTAACCGGGGGTGATGAACAGGCGCGTATCGCCCTCGAACGGGCGTAGTCCGCCCTCGGCCCAGGCGCTTTCGAGCGCCCGCACCACGGTCGTGCCAATGGCAACGATGCGCCCGCCGGCGGCGCGTGTGGCGTTGACCCGCGCGCACAGCGGCTCCGGGACCGAGCACCACTCGGGATGCATGCGGTGTTGCGAGAGGTCGTCCGTACGCACCGGCTTGAACGTGCCCGCACCGACGTGCAGGGTCAGGAATTCGCAACCCACACCCCGCGCCTGCAGCTCTTCGAGCAGCGACTCACTGAAATGCAGGCCCGCCGTCGGGGCGGCGACCGCGCCACCCCGGCGGGCGTAGACCGTCTGGTAGCGCTCCTCGTCGCCCGGTGCCGGCGGGCGGGCGATGTAGGGGGGCAGCGGCACCTCCCCGTAACGCCCGAGGACGTCGAGCCGCGGGGCGGCGACTCGCAGTCGCACGAACGGTGGCTCACGGGCAGCCACTTGCGCCTCGACGTCCTCGACGAGCAG
>JBFJWO010000427.1:0-4737 GCA_041623575.1 Gammaproteobacteria bacterium | reverse complement strand
GTGCGACTGGGCGCCGCGCAGGGCGAGCTTGGCCGCGCCGCGCTCGGAGGTGCACCACCTGTCGATCATCGACAGCGTCATCTCGGGGTGGAACTCGAGCCCGTACACCCGGCCGTCGTAGCGGAAGGCCTGCCCCGGGAACGCCTCGTTGGCCGCCAGGTGCAGGGCATCGGTCGGGATCTCGAACGTTTCCGAGTGCCACTGGTAGAACATCGTCGGGCGCGCCAGGAAGGCCGGGTCGGCGCCGGTGGGCCGGATTTCGCTGTAGCCGATCTCCACCAGGCCGTCGCCGTGCGGCCCGACCCGGGCGCCCAGCACGCGCGCGATCTGCTGCGCGCCCAGGCAGATGCCGAGCAGCGGCAGCGCGGCGGGCAGCGCGCGGCGTTCGAGCCACTGCAACTCCGCGCGAATGCCGGGGAGGTGGTCGTCGTTGGCGCTCTGTGGCCCGCCGAACACCACCGCGGCGGCATACCCGGACAAGTCCGTCGGCAGCGGATCGCCCAGGTTGGGACAGCGGCGCTCCAGCCGGTAGCCCCGTTCGCTGAGGAACTCGCCGACCTTGCCGCAGGTGGACTGCTCCTGGTGGACGACGGTCAGGACCCGCTTCACGGCTCGCCGGGCCGCCGGCCCGGGTGTTGGCGACCCGGCACCGCTCACGGGGCAGTGGCGACCGCCACGTGGCGCCGGGGCAGCGTGAAATAGAACGTTGCGCCCTGCTCGGGGCGGCCCTCCGCCCAGACTTTCCCACCGTGGCGGCGCAGCACGCGGGCAACCGTGGCGAGCCCGATGCCGCTGCCTTCGTAGTCGCTGGAGGGGTGCAGGCGCTGGAAGGGCTCGAACAACTGCTCGGCGTAGATCATCTCGAAACCGACGCCGTTGTCGCGCACGTAGAACACCGGGCGCTCGCGCGTGCCCGTGCGCCCCACACGCACCTCCGGGCGGCTCGCGTGGCGGGTGTACTTCCAGGCGTTGCCGAGCAGGTTCTCGATCACCACGCGCATCAGGCGCGGGTCGGCCACCGCGTGCATTCCGGGCTCCACGTGCAGTGCCACCTCGCGCCGCGAGTCGCCTTCGCGCAGCCGGTCCGCGACTTCCTGCACCACCGCGTCGAGGTCGATCTCGGTGACGCTCAGCTCGCTGCGATCGACGCTGGCCAGCGCCAGCAGGTCCACCACCAGCGTGTCCATGCGTTGGGTGGCTGCGCAAATCCGTTCGAGGTAGTCGCGCCCGGTGTCGTCCAGGCGCTCGCGATAGTCTTCCAGCACGATCCGACTGAGCCCCTCGATGCTGCGCAGCGGCGCGCGCAGATCGTGCGAGACGCTGTAGCTGAAGCTCTCGAGCCCTTCCACGGCGGTCTGCAGCGCCGCGGTGCGCTCGGCCACCAGCTCCTCGAGGCTGTCGCGGTGCTGCTCCAGTTCCTCGCGGGCGCGGCGACTCTCCGTGACGTCGATCAGGGTGGCCTGCACGGCGGGCTCGCCCTGCCAGTCGATGACGCGGACGAGGTTGCGCAGGGTCGCGATGCTGCCGTCGCGGCGCAGCACGTCCAGTTCGTAGCTGGGCGGGCACGCTACGCCGTCGAGGCGCTCGCGCACGTAGCGCGCGACCCGTTGGCGATCGTGCGGCGCGACGACCTGCTCGATCTGCACGCCCAGCTCGGCCATCTGCTGCGGCGAGTCGTATCCCAGCATCCCGGCGAGCGCCTGGTTGATGAACAGGATCTGGCTGCGGCGATGGATCAGCACGCCCTGGATGGAGCCCTCGACGAGGTCGCGGAACCGGCGTTCGCTGTCGCGCAACGCCTGTTCGGCCGTTTCACGCTCGCGCTGCAGCCGGCTGCGCTCGGCGGCGCGCTGCAGCGTGGCTTCCAGGTCCCTGGGGTGAAAGGGCTTGCGCAAATAGTCGTAGGCGCCGTGCTGCAGCGCTTCGACGGCGGTTTCGGTGGAGGCGTAGGCGGTCATGCAGATGAATGCGGTGTCCGGGCACAGCGTACGCAATGCGCCGATCAGGTCGATACCGCTCTCGGTCCCCAGCCGGATGTCGACCAGCGCCGCGTCGACGTCCACCCGGCCGAGGATCTCGATCGCCTGCTCGCGGTCTCTCGCGAGGTGGGCCCGGTAGCCCGACACCTGCAGCAGATCGGCCAGCCCGGCGGCGAAATCCAGGTCGTCGTCGATCACCAGCACCTCGCCCGCGCTCGGGCCGGCTCCGGTATCCTCGGCAGAGAGCATGGAAAGCGGTTCGCCCATCGCGGCAGTTTAACCGGCGCCGGCGTCGGCCGGGCACTCGCCGCGCCCCGAATTCGGCACCTTGCGTTGCCGCGCGACTGGCGGTCGCGGCTCACCCGTCCAGTCCCGCGCCGGTACCGGCCGGCTGCGCGTGCTCAGCATGCGCTCGGCGGTGTCAGCGGCAGGCGCAGGGTGAAGTGCGTGCCCGCGCCCCGGCGGCTGCGGAAACTCGCCTCCCCGCCATGCAGGCGCGCCGTCTGGCGGACCAGCGCGAGGCCGAGGCCGACGCCGAACGCCTTGGTGCTGACCAGCGGCTCGAACACCTGGTCCTGCACCTCGGCGGCGATCCCCGGGCCGTTGTCGATCACCTCCAGGACGAGGCATTCGTCCTCGCGGGCCGTACGCACGACGATCTCGGGCGCCGCCTCCCGGGGCGGGTCGGTTGCGAGCGCCTGCGCGGCGTTGCGCACGAGGTTGGCGATCGCCTGGCGCAAGCGCACGGCGTCGATTTCCGCCACCGCCTCGCAACCGAGCCGGCGGGTCAGGGTGATGGGCGGCGCCGGCGTGACCTCGTCCAGCACGCTGTGCACCCACGGGTCCACCTCGACGGGGTCACGCCGGGGGGTCGGGGTGCGTGCGTAGTCGAGCATCTGCTCGACGATGGCGCTGCAGCGCTCGATGTTGCGGTCGATTCGCTCCAGCGCGCGGCCGATGACCGGTTCCGGGGTGTCGAGGCGTGCCGAGACGGCCGCGAAGCTGTTGCGAATGGTGCCGAGCGGGTTGCGCAACTCGTGGCTCACGGTGGCCGCGAGCTGACCGATGGTGGCGAGGCGTTCGTTGCGCAGCAACTCGCCCTGCACCGCTTCGAGCTCTGCGGTGCGGGCCCGTACCAGGGCTTCCAGCTTTTCGCGGTAACGGGTCAGCTCCTGCTCGATGCGCTTGCGCTCGGTGATGTCGACGATCGAGCCGGCCATGCGGTGGGCGCGCCCGTCGCCACCGCGCTGGGCCAGCCCGCGATCGAGCACCCAGTGCAGGTCTCCGTCGTCGGAGAACACGCGCATCTCGCAACTGAACACCTCGGTCTCGCCGCGCAGGTGCGCCACCAGGGCTGCGCGGTAGTGCGCCCGGTCGTCCGGGTGGATGCAGCGATCCACCGCGCTCGCGGGCAGCGTCGGCCCGGTGCGGTGAAAGCCCAGGATCTCGCGCAGTCGCGGTGAGTAGTAGATCTGCCCGCGTTCGATGTCCCAGTCCCAGATGCCGTCCGTCGAGCCCTGCACGGCGAGCGCGTACCGCTCCTCGCTCTCGCGCAACGCCGCCTCGGCGAGCTTGTCGGCGGTGATGTCGCGCGTCACCGTCACCAGGCAGGGTTCGCCGTCGACCTCGATCGGCTGGGCCGACACGGTGGCGATGCGGATCTCGCCGGATTTGGTGCGCACCTGCACTTCGCGGTCGCGCAGGTAACCGGCTTCGCGCAGCTCGCGCATCATGCGCTGGCGATCGTCGGGGAAGCGCCAGATGTCGAGTTCCAGGGTGGTGCGCCCCTGCAGCTCCTCGGGGCTGTAGCCGGTGATCAGCTCGAACCCGCGGTTGACTTCGAGGATGCCACCATCGCGCACACGGGTGATCATCAGCGCGTCGGGGCTGGTGCGAAAGGCGAGCGTGGCGCGTTCCTCGGAGCGACGCAGCGCCTCCTCGGTACGCTGTCGCTCGGTGGCGTCCATTGCCACCCCGGTGGTGCCGATCAGCTGCCCGGCGCCGTCGAGTCGCGGCGAGCACGTGCCCTCGAACACGTAGTCGCCGTTCCTGCTGAGGAAGCTCGACGTTTCCCCGGCCAGCGCGCGGCGCGCGGCTTCGGCGAAATCACTGTCGTCGGGATACAGCTCCGTGATCGGGTACCCGACCACTTCGTCCGGTGAGCGCCCGAGCAGTGCCAGGCCGCGCCCTTCGCAGAAGTTGCACAGGCCCGCCGGGTCGGTGCTCCAGATCATCACGGGCGCGTGCGTCACGGCGCTGCGCAGGCGCTCCTCGCTGGCGTGCAGCGCCGTTTCCGCCTGTCGCCGCGCGGTGATGTCGGTATAGGTGGCGACCACCGCGTAGGGTCGGTCCTCGCCCTCGCGAAAGGCCGGCTCGGTGTTCACCGAGATCCAGCGCAATCGGCCGTCGGGCGTGTGAACGCCCATCACCTGCTCGCGTGCCGGTGTGCCGCTCAGCAGCGTGCGTACCGCGGGGTAGGTCTCGGATTCGTAAACGGAGCCGTCCTCGTGAACGGCGTACCAGCGCGGATCGCGCAGGTGGCGATCGGTGAACTCCGCTTCGCTCAGGCCGAACATGCGCACCGCCCTGTCGTTGTGGGCGAGCACGCGCAGGTCGCGGTCGTACATGGCGACGCCCTCTGCCAGGGCAGCAACGACCGTGCGGTAGCGTTCTTCGCTGTCCCGCAGGGTCGTACGGCGCGCCGTGATGTCGGTGATCGAGCCCGCGACCCGCCGCACACGCCCGTTGCCGTCGCTCT
>JBFJWO010000426.1:0-4739 GCA_041623575.1 Gammaproteobacteria bacterium | reverse complement strand
GCCGGCGGCGGGCCGCTCGCGGTGCTCGACCGCGACGAGGGGCGGCTGGCCGACGCCGTGAACCTTACCGCCGGGCGGCGCGCCTGGGACCTGTGGCGCGCCCAGGTGCTCGCGGAACTCGACTGGTGAGGCTCAGCGTACGGTGCGCACGCTTCGATTCGCCGGCAAGCCGGCCGGTGGGAGTCAGGCATGATTAGCGGCAGGACCACGTTGATAGCCCACCTCGGCTACCCCACCGAGGCGTTCAAGGCGCCGATGATCTACAACCCCTGGTTCGAAAGCCGCGGCATCGATGCCGCGGTGGTGCCGATGGGCGTCAGGGCGGAAGACTACCCCGAGGTGCTGAGCGGCCTGTTCCGCCTGACCAACATCCGCGGCGCGCTGGTGACCATGCCGCACAAGATGACCACCGTGGGCATGCTGGACGAGGTCACGACCACCGTGAAGATCGCGGGATCGTGCAACGCGATCCTGCGCCGCGCCGACGGCACGCTGCTCGGTGACATGTTCGACGGCGCCGGGTTCGTGCGGGGCGTCGAGCGCAAGGGTCGCGCGCTCACCGGTGCCAGTGCGCTGGTGCTCGGCAGCGGCGGGGTGGGCTCGGCGATCGCCGCCTCGCTGGCGGCCGGCGGCATCGCGGCCATCGGCCTTTTCGATTCCCGCGCGAGTGCCGCGCAAGCGCTCGGCGAGCGACTGCTGGAGCACTACCCGGCGCTCACCGTCACCGCCGGCACGCAGGACCCGGCCGGCTACGACATCGTGGTCAACGCGACGCCGCTCGGCATGCACGACGACGATCCGCTGCCGGTCGACGTCGCGCGCATCGCTCCCGGCACCTTCGTGGGCGAGGTCGTGATGAAGCGCGAGTTCACGCCGTTGCTGCGCGCCGCGCAGGAGAAGGGGTGTGCTGTGCAGGTCGGCACCGACATGCTCTTCGAGCAGATTCCCGCCTACCTCGAGTTCTTCGGCTTCGGCACCGCGTCGCCGGAGGAATTGCGCGCGGTCGCGAAGATCGTCTACTGAAACGCCGGCGTGGCGCCGCCGCCGGGGTCAGGTTTCGCCCTTCAGCACACCACGGCGCAGCTGGTCGCGTTCGAGCGACTCGAACAGCGCCTTGAAGTTGCCCTCGCCGAACCCCTCGTCGCCCTTGCGCTGGATGAACTCGAAGAACACCGGGCCGAGCAGCGTCTCGGAGAAGATCTGCAACAGCAGCCGCGGGTTGCCGCCCTCCGAGCTGCCGTCGAGCAGGATCCCGCGCGAACTCAGAGCCGCGACGTCCTCGCCGTGGCCCGGCACCCGTTCTTCGAGCATCTCGTAGTAGCTCTCGGGCGGCGCCGACATCAGCGGCACGCCGCTCGCGCGCAACCGGTCGATGCTGGCGAGAAGATCATCGCTCAGCAGCGCCACGTGCTGGATGCCCTCGCCGTTGAACTTCATCAGGAACTCCTCGATCTGCCCGGTGCTGTTGGAAGCCTCCTCGTTCAGCGGGATGCGGATCTTGCCGTCCGGTGCGCTCATCGCGCGAGAGGTGAGCCCGGTGTACTCGCCCTTGATGTCGAAGTAGCGCAGCTCGCGGAAGTTGAACAGCCGTTCGTAGAACTGCGCCCAGTAACCCATGCGCCCGCGATAGACGTTGTGGGTGAGGTGGTCGATGACCTTGAGCCCGTGCCCCTCGGGATGGCGGTCGACGCCGTCGACGAACTCGAAGTCGATGTCGTAGATCGATCTGCCTTCCTCGAAGCGGTCGATCAGGTACAGCGGTGCGCCGCCGATGCCCTTGATCGCCGGCAGGCGCAGTTCCATCGGCCCGGTGGGGATATCGATCGGCTGCGCGCCGAGTTGCAGCGCGCGGGCATAGGCCTTGTGCGCATCGCGCACGCGAAACGCCATGCCGCAGGCCGACGGCCCGTGCTCGGCGGCGAAGTAGGCCGCCAGGCTCTTCGGCTCGCGGTTGACGACGAAATTGATCTCGCCCTGGCGAAACAGGTCGACGTCCTTGGAGCGGTGGCGCGCGACGCGCGTGAACCCCAGCTTGTCGAACAGCGACTCCAGCACGTTGGGGGTGGGCGAGGCGAACTCGACGAACTCGAAGCCCATCAGCCCCATCGGGTTTTCGAACAGGTCGGACATGGCGGTACTCCTCTAGCGGGTCGCCGAAAAAGGACATCCGGTACTTTCCCGGCGCACTCGGGGACCGTGATTCCCGAGGGCTGTGTCGATCGACGAATCGCGCAGTCGATTCATTGCGGCACGTCCCTGTCGCTGCTCGAAGTCACTTCGGGCCCTGGCGCCGCGAGTGAGCGGCGCAATGCCGCCGCCGCCTCGTCGACCGCCTCGCGGGCCGATTGCAGTGCGCCGGACATCGAGAAGAACGGGTGGATCATGCCCGGGTAGCAGGTGAGCGTGCAAACGTTGCCGGCGGCGCGCAGGCGCTCGGCGTACTCGATCCCCTCGTCGCGCAGGGGGTCGCATTCGGCCACCACGACCAGCGCCGGCGGCAGCCCCGCGAGGTCGCTCGCGAGCAGCGGCGCGTAGCGGAAGTCGGTGCGGTCGGCATCGTTGCGCAGGTAGTGGTCCTGGAACCACGCGATGACGCGGCGGGTCAGCAGGTGGCCTTCGGCGAACTCGCGCTGGGACTGCGAGTCGGCGCGCGCCGCGGTCGCCGGGTAGACCAGCAACGGGAAGCGCAGCGCAGGTGCCCGCCGCTCGCGCGCGAGGATCGCGCAGACGGCCGCAAGGTTACCGCCGGCGCTGTCGCCGGCCACCGCGACACGCGCGGGATCCCACCCGTTCGCGGCGGCGTGATCGCCGACCCAGCAAAGGGCGGCGAAGCTGTCCTCGACCGCGGCGGGGAACTTGTGCTCCGGCGCGAGGCGGTAGTCGACCGAGACCACTACGCAGTCGGCGCCGGCAGCCAGCACTCGGCACAACCGGTCGTAGCTGTCGAGACTCCCGACCACGTGCCCGCCGCCGTGCAGCCACACCGTTACCGGGGCAGGCGCGGTAAACGCGCGCGGCGTGTAGATGCGAACCGGGATGACGCCGGCGGGGCCCGGCAGCTCACGGTCTTCGACGCGGTGCAGCTCGCGTTTCGCCGGCGCCAGCTTGTCGGCCCGTGCCTCGTGCGCGGCGCGGGCTTCGCCCGGTGTCAGGTCGCAGTACTCGGGTGCATCGGCGCGGCGCACCAGGTCGAGTACCCAACGGGCCTCATCGGCGAGCGGCATGCGCCTTACCCGTGTGCAGCGGAGGTCGGCACATCGAGCGCTGCGATACGCACATCGGTCATCGCGGGTCGCTCAGATCCTGCACGTGATCTCGCCGAGGCGTTTGATCAACAGCGCGTTCTCGCGGTAGTCGATCGGCAGCACCAGCAGGCTCGGCCCGGGCTCGACGAAGGCCTGCTCCAACACCCCGGCGAGGTCGTGCGCGTGCTCGACGCGGTGCCCGCTCCAGCCGAAGGCGCCGGCCAATGCCAGCCAGTCCGGGTTGCCGAAGCCGAGCTCGGTGTGGCGCCCGAACTCGGTCTCCTGCTTCCACTCGATGAGCCCGTAGCCGCCGTCCTCCCACACCATCACCACGATGTTCGAGCCGAGCCGCGTGGCGGTCTCCATCTCCTGGCAGTTCATCAGGAAGCCGCCGTCACCGCAGATCGCCAGCACGCGTCGCTCGGGGTAGACCAGGCTCGCCGCGATCGCGCCCGGCAGCGCGAAGCCCATCGAGCAGAAGCCATTCGGGATCAGGCAGGTGTTGGGCTCGTGGCAATGGTAGTGGCGCGCGATCCACATCTTGTGCGCGCCGACGTCGGAGAGCAGGATGTCCTGCGGGCCCATCGCCTTGCGCACGTCCCACAGGACCTTCTGGGGACGGATCGAGCCCGTCGTCGCGTCGTCGGCGTGCTCGGCGAAGTCCTCGAGCATGCGCTCGCGCACACGGCGCTGGGCGGAGAGATCGTAAGCGAGCCCGCCCCCGTCCTCGACGAGCTCGTTCAGTCGGCGCAGCGTGGCGGCGAGGTCGCCGACCAGCTCGGTCTCCGGGTGGTAGCGCCAGTCGATCTCGGCCGGCAGGAAATCGGCGTGGATGATGTGCTTGTCGTCACCCGGGTTCCACAACCGCGGGTGGTACTCGACGAGATCGTAGCCGAGCGCGAGCACCACGTCGGCCTCGTCGATCGCCCACGACACCATGTCCTTGGCGCCGAGCCCGATGGTGAACAGGCAATAGTCCGCGTCCATGTCCACGCAGCCCTTGGCCATGAAGGTGCTGATCACACCGATCCCGGTGTTCTCGCACAGGCGGCGCAACTCGGCACTGGCGCGCGTGCGGATGCAGCCGTTGCCGGCGAGGATCACCGGCTGTTTCGCGTTCTTCAACAGCTCGAACGCCCGCTCCACCATCTCCGGGTCGGCGACGGCGCGGCGGTAGCGACGCGGCTCCAGCGGGGCCGCGGCCGTTTCCAGCTTGGCGATGTCCTCGGGCAGCTCGATGTGACAGGCGCCGGGTTTCTCGCTGCGCGCGAGGCGCACGGCCTTGCGCACGATCTCGGGGATGTTGTTGGGATGCCACACGGTGCCGGCCCACTTGGTGACGGGGTCGAACATGGCGACCACGTCCATGGCCTGGTGCGATTCCTTGTGCAACCGCGTCGAGGCGCCCTGGCCGGTGATCACCAGCATCGGCGCACGGTCCATGTTGGAGTCGGCGACGCCGGTGATGAGATTGGTCGCGCCGGGGCCCAGCGT
>JBFJWO010000425.1:0-4754 GCA_041623575.1 Gammaproteobacteria bacterium | reverse complement strand
GTGCTGCTGCTGTTCCTGCGCTCGGTGCGGGCGACGCTGGTCGTCTCGATCGCCATCCCGGTGTCGATCGTCGGCGCCTTCGTGGCGATGGCGGCGCTGGGGCGCTCGATCAACGTGATCTCGCTCGCCGGGCTCGCGTTCGCGGTCGGCATGGTGGTCGATGCGGCCATCGTGGTGCTGGAGAACATCTACCGGCTGCGCGAACAGGGCCGCAGCGCCTATCAGGCGGCCTACGAAGGCGCCAGCCAGGTGTGGGGCGCGGTGCTGGTCTCGGCGCTCACCACGGTGATGGTGTTCGTGCCGGTGCTGGTGCTGGAGCTCGAAGTCGGGCAGTTGTTCCGCGACATCGCGGTGGCCATCTCGGTGGCGGTGCTGCTGTCGCTGTTCGCGTCCATCACGGTCATCCCGGCGCTGGCGGAACGGGTGTTCCGCGGCCGCGACGCGCTCGGCGGCCAGTCGATCACGCGCCTGCGCCTGCCGGGTCTCGACGACCTGGCCGGCGCGTTCGTGCGCCTGATCCTCGCCTACGTGCGCGCTGTGCTGCGCAGCCGGATGCTGGCGCTGGCGGTGGTCGCCGCGATCACGGTGTCCGCCGGCGTCGGCGCCCTGCGTTTCCTGCCGAAGCTCGAATACCTGCCCGAAGGCAACCGTAACCTCGTGTTCGGCATCATCATCCCGCCGCCCGGCTACAACCTCGCCACCATGACCGAGATCGCCGAGGGCATCGAGAGCGCGATCAAACCCCACTGGGCGAGCCTCACCGGTCCCGAGTCGGCGCCGGGCGAGCCGCCGAAGATCGAGCGTTTCTTTTTCGTGGCGACGCGCGCCAGCACCTTCCTCGGCGCGCAGGCGGTCGAGCCGCAGCGCGCCAGCGAACTGATCCCGGTGCTGCGCCGCCCGGTGTTTCGCGAGCCCGGCACGTTCGGGTTCATCAACCAGCCGTCGATCTTCGGGCGCGGGATCGGCGCCGGGCGCAAGGTCGATCTCGATATCTCGGGCGACGACCTCGAGACGGTGCTCGACGTGGCGCTGCGCGCGGTCGGCAAGGTCGTCAGCGCGCTGCCGCGCGAGGACGGAAACCAGCTGCGCCCCAACCCGGGGCTCGAGCTCGGCGCCCCGGAAGTGCGTATCGTCCCGGACCGTACGCGCCTGGCAGACAACGGTGTCAGCGTGCGCGAACTCGGCGACACGGTGGATGCCTTCAACGACGGGCTGCGGGTAGCCGAGGTCACGCTCGGCGGGCGGCGCACGGACCTGACCCTGCGCGGGCCGCGCGATGCAATCCGCGAGACCCAGGGCATCGCCAACCTGCCCGTGGTCACGCAGAGCGGGCGCATCATTCCGGCCTCCAGCCTCGCCCGGGTGATCCTGACCAGCGGGCCGACCGAACTACGCCACGTCGAGCGCGCGCGCACGGTGACGCTCGAGATCCGCCCGGCCCCGGGAATCGCCCTGGAGGCGGCACTCGACACCCTGCGCGAGCAGGTCATCGAGGCGTTGCACGCCGAGGGCCTGCCGAACGGCATCAAGCTGCGCCTGTCGGGGACCGCCGATCAGCTCAACCAGACCTGGGCCGCGATGCAGGTGCAGCTCGCGCTGGCGCTGGTCATCGTCTACCTGGTGATGGCGGTCCTGTTCGAGAGCTTCCTGTACCCGCTGATCATCCTGCTCGCGGTGCCGGTGGCGGCCGCCGGCGGCGTGGCGGGCCTCGCGGTACTGAACGCGTTCTCGTTCCAGCCGCTGGACATGCTGACCCTGCTCGGCTTCGTGATCCTGATCGGCATCGTGGTCAACAACGCCATCCTGCTCGTTCACCAGACCCTGCACCACGTTCGCACGGACGCGATGGCGCCCGCCACGGCAATCCTCACCGCGACCCAGAACCGCGTGCGGCCGATCTTCATGTCCACGCTGACCAGCATCTGCGGCATGCTGCCGCTGGTGCTGTTTCCCGGCGCCGGCTCCGAGCTCTACCGCGGACTGGGATCGGTGGTGGTCGGCGGACTGGCGTTGTCGGCGCTGCTGACACTGGTACTGATCCCGCCGATGCTGAGCATCCTGCTCGCGAGCCTGCGCCCGCAACGCGGCGGCACGGCGCCGGGCGGCGAGCGCCCGCCCGGCACGCCCGTGGAGCCGGCTCCGATGGCATCACCCGCGCCGCCCACGTCCGCGCCGGCAGCGATGGAGCCGGCGCCCGCAGCGACGTCGGCCGCGGGAGCGCACGCACGTCCCGGTCGGGTGCTGCTGGCTGTCGGCGCGCTCGCCTGCCTCGCGCTGGGCGCCTGGCTGGCGATCGGGGCGCTGGACGGCGCGGAGGTGGTGATCGGCGGGTGGCGCTTCCCCGCCGGGGGTGGTTTCCTCGATGCCATCGGCGCCTACGCCGCCTCGCTCGGCGCGACCGGGTGGCTGCTGTTGCTCGCCGGCCTGCTCGGTGCATTGCTGGCAATCGTCGGGCTGCCGCCGTTGATGCGCCGCTACGGGGGCGGGCACTCCGAGTAGCTACCGTCCCGAGCGGGCGCGGCGCCGAAAGCCTCCAGGCTGTTGGCATAGTAGGCGAGCACGTCGCGCGAAGCGGCAGGCGCGCGGTAGCCGTCCTCGTCGCGCGCTACGATCCGCCGCAGCGCCAGCATCTCGAGCGCAGTGGCCAGGCTGAACCGGCGCGTCGTCTGCGGGATACCGATGACGGCGCCGGCCGCCGCCAGTCGCTGCACCAGCACCTCGGCTTCGAACAGCACCGTGTCCTCTTCGAGCGTGCGCCCGAGGTGCGGGAAGAACACCGCCGAGAGTACCGCCACCGGGAGCACCGGGATCAGCCGCGAGATGTCGTTCATCAACGACTCGGCCAGCGGCGCGACGTCCGCCACCCCGCCGCCCGGCGCCAGGCTGTCCGGGTTGCGAGCGCACCACTCCCGCACCGACACGGGCGTGCCGAACGCGGCCGACGCATAGCCCAGGCGCCGCCAGCGGCTGGAGAGCATCAGCGCCAGGTTGCGCGCCACGAACCCCAGTGCCGTCAGCGCGGCGAAGACCCTGCCGCGGGGTGCGGCGTCGGGGTCCAGGCCGCGCAGCAAAGTGCGGTCCTCCAGCGTGCGATCGTAGTTGATGCCGACCGGCACCAGCACGACGTCGCGGTCGCGCCCGGGGTCGAAGCCGCGCAGCATGTAGCCGAGGAAACCGAGTTTCGGCGGGCGCAGGCGCCCGTCGCGCGAGAGGCCGCCCTCGGGGTACACCGCCTGGCAGACGCCCTCGCGCGTCGCCATGTGCACGTAGCGTTCGAGCACGCGCCGGTAGAGCGGGTCGCCGGAGTTGCGGCGTACGAAAAAAGCGCCCATCGAGCGCACCAGCGTTTGCAGCGGCCAGATGCGCGCCCATTCGCCGACCGCGTAGGAAAGCGCGGTGCGCTCGGCGACCAGGAAAGCCACCAGGACGTAGTCCATGTTGCTGCGGTGGTTCATGACGAAGACCACCGTGGCGCTCGGGTCGATGGCGCGAAACCCGGCGTCGTCGTGTTGCGCGACTCTTACACGATACAGGCGCCGTGCCAGTCCACGCGCGAACCAGTAGCCGAGCCGGAAGTACAGGTAGGCGTTGAACGCCGGCACGATCTCGCGGGCATAGCGTTTGACCTGGGCCTGCAAGGCGGCGCGCGGCACGTCGCGCACCTGCGCCTCGGCGGCGACCAGTTCCATGAGTTGCGGATCGTGGGTCAGGCGGTCGATGAGCACCTGCCGGCGCGTCAGCTGGAACGGGCGCAGCTCGATGTGCAGCCGGGTGTTGACGTCCTCGATGACACGGTTGACGCGCCGGCGCAACACGAAGCGCGCGCCAGGCAACAACACGCGCGAGACCAGCGCTACGGCGGCCACCAGTACCAGGACCGCGAACAGCCACACCGGGATTGTGATCGTTGCCGACACGCTCGGTCCGCGAACCTCCGCGGCCAGGGCGTCACGCGCCCGGGCCGCTCCCCGCCGACGCACCGCCCGGTACGTCCAGTTGCCGACAGCCGCGACGGACCCACCCCCGCGGGCCGTGACCCGCGAGGCCAGCCGCCCGGTCGACCTGCCGCACGCTTGCGGTTAGTATGCGCAAAACGCGCGCGCAGTGCAGCGCAGCGCGAACCACTTCCATCCCGATCCACGCCGGAGCCAGCGCATGCCCACGCGAAAGCGCGTTACCAGGAACGCAAACCGCAAGTACTCCTCCATCGTCGTCGACGGCATCGAGCGCGCGCCGAGCCGCGCGATGCTGCGCGCGGTGGGATTCAAAGACGAGGATTTCCGCAAGCCCCAGGTCGGCATCGCCTCGACCTGGAGCATGGTCACGCCCTGCAACATGCACATCGACAAGCTCGCCGGCGAAGTGGTGGGTGCGGTCGACAAGGCGGGCGGCAAGGGCGTGGAGTTCAACACCATCACCGTCTCCGACGGCATCTCGATGGGCACCGAGGGCATGAAGTACTCGCTGGTCTCGCGCGAGGTGATCGCCGACTCCATCGAGACGGTGGTCGGGGGCGAGGGCTTCGACGCGGTGGTCACCATCGGCGGCTGCGACAAGAACATGCCGGCCTGCATGATGGGTATCGCGCGCCTCAACCGCCCGGCGCTGTTCATCTACGGCGGCACCATCCTGCCGGGCTGCCACAAGGACCGCAACATCGACATCGTGTCGGTGTTCGAGGCGGTGGGCGCGCACGCCAGGCGCAGCATCAGCGCGCGCGAGGTGACCGAGATCGAGTCGCGGGCCATCCCCGG
>JBFJWO010000424.1:0-4810 GCA_041623575.1 Gammaproteobacteria bacterium | reverse complement strand
GCACCATACGCAGGATGTGCGCGGTCAGCACCATCGAGACCGCGATCACCGGCAGGACGATCTCGCGCAACAACTCGCCGACCGGAACGTCGGCCGAGACCAGCACCACGCCCGGCAGCCAGCCGAGCCAGACACTGAACACCAGGATCAGCAGGGTCGCGGAGACGAACTCGGGGATGGTCATGGCGAAGATCGCGACCGCGGACACCCAGATATCGACCTGGCGATCGCGCCACAGCGCGGTCACCACGCCGAGCACGATCGCCATCGGGATACCGATCACGGCGGCGGCTACCGCCAGCACGAGCGAGTTGCGCGCACGCGTGCCCACGATGCCCGCGATCGACTGCTGTCCGTCCGGCGAGACGCCGAAATCACCACGCAGCGCGCCACCGGCCCAGCTCAGGAAACGCTCGACGGCCGGGCGGTCGAGGCCGAGATCGGCCCTGCAGTTCTCGAGCCGCTTGCCCTCCGCCTCGCGCTCGAGGAACGCTGTGCAGGCGTCGCCGGGCAGCGCCTCGACGCCGGCGAAGATGATGATCGACACGAGCACGACGGACGTCAGGCCGAGCAGCAGTCGCCGCAGGATCAGGCCGAGCACGCACACCCCCCGGTCGCGCTCACGCGAACGTCAGGTGACGGGCAGCGAAAAGCGGGTGTGCAACTGGCACCCGTCGTCCGCGCCGGCAGCGCCGCTGACCGCCTCTTCACCGCCCGAGCCCAGAACGGGCGCGGCGCCGGGCCGCGCCCGTTGCGCAGGGTGTCAGTCCACGCCCACCAGGTGCCAGCGCACCGAATGGTTCTCGACCGGGTCGAGGTTCTTGACCCGTGCCGTCGTGCCCACCAGCCGGTTCACGTGGTACGGAATCATGGTGCCACCCTTCTCGAACAGGTAGCGCTGGGCGTCGTGGAACAGCGAGCGGCGCTTTTCGAAGTCCAGCTCGCGCCGGGCCGCAGCCAGCAGGCCGTCGAACTCGGGGTCGTTCAGGTAGGACTCGTTCCACGGCGCGCCCCCGAGGTAGGCCTCGTGCAGGATCTGGTCGGCGGGTCGCTGGTTCCAGCGCGTCATCACCACGGGCTTCTTGCGCCACACGTCCTTCCAGTAGCCGTCGGTAGGCACCAGCACGATGTTCGCTTTGATCCCGGCCGGCGCCACCTGCTGCTGGTAGGCCTCGGCGATGGTGACCCAGCTCGGCTCGAGGCTGCTCACGTGGATGTCGAAGGCGATGCCGTCCGTGTGGCCGGCTTCGGCCAGCAACCGCTTCGCACCGGCGATGTCCGGCGGGCAGTCGAGGTTCAGCCGGTACTGGTCCTTGGGGCCGACGGGCGTGTCGCAGCTCGCCACGCCGCCGCCGCCGAGCACGAGGTCCAGCAGCGCCTTGCGATCGGCCGCGATCCTCACCGCCTTGCGCACGCGCGGGTCGTCGAACGGCGCCACGTCGGTGCGGAACACGATCCCGCGCCAGTTGCCGGTCGGGATGTCCTGAAGCCTGTAGCGGTCGCTGCCCTCCAGCAGCACGCGTTGCTGCTGAGTGATACCCCGTTCCATGTCCAGCTGGCCGCTCAGCAACGCCTGCAGGCGCGCCTGCCCGTCGGGGATGCCGATGATCTCCATGCGCGCGACGCCGGGTGGGCCCTCCCAGTACGCCATGTTCGCCGTGAGCACGGTGACGCCCGCCGCGTCGAACTTCTCGACCTTGAACGGACCGGTCCCGATGCCGGTGCGCCCGATGCTGTCGCCGGATCCCGACGGAACGATGCGCAGGCGGTAGTCCATCAGCTGCAGCGCCAGGTCGGCGTAGGGCGCGACCAGGCTCATGCGCACGGTATGCGCGTCCACCGCCTCGATCTTCTCGACCATCTTGATGGTCGAGCGCGCCGGCGAATCGAGTTCCGGGTCCTGCACACGCCCCAGCGTGTACACCACGTCCTCGGCGTCGAACTCGGTCCCGTCGTGAAATTTCACGCCCTGGCGCAACTTGAACACCCACTGCGTGGCGTCGGCGTTTGCCGACCAGCTGAGCGCCAGGTCCGGGCTGGGCTTGCCGTCCGGGTCGGGGCGCACCAGGCGGTTCATGATCTTCTCGGTGATCTGGAACACGCGGCCCTTGGCGATGGGATCGAGGCTGGAATTGGCGCCGAAACCGTACTCGTGAGCCTGGCGGAAGGTGCCGCTGGGTGCCGCAGATGCGGCCTGCGTTCCGGCCAGCGCCAGGATCGCCGCGAAAACGAGCGTCGCTCTCATGAATTACCTCCTCCCCGACCTTGCCGGTCTGTCTGTTTCGTCTACGGGCCGCGGCTTCCCGGCACGGGCATTGCCGCAATGTCGCGCACGGCCGCGGGCACTGGCAAACGAGTTTTCATCGCCTCATAGATGAAAAAGATGCCATCCGCCGCGCCGTATCGGGCATCCTAGCAACGCCCGACACATAGAACCAATAACATGAATTCTCGATCTCATCCGAACCTGCTATGAGTAAGCGCAACCGAAGACGACCGCCTAGCTGCCCAGCCGTGCCGTGCGCCGCGCTCAACCGGGCGTCACTGCGCCGTTGCCTCCTGCGCGAGCCAGGCGCAGATCGCCGCGATCTCGGGCGTCGACCTCGCACCCGGGCGGGTCAGCACGAAGAACGAACGCGTGGGCGCGAGTTCGGTGGCGAATGGCCTGACCAGGCGGCCTGCCGCGATCTCGTCCTGGATGAACGGAAAGACACCGAGCGCCACGCCCTGCCCGTCGATCGCGGCCTGGGTGACCACGTTGGCATCCTCGATGACCGCCTCGCCGGCGAACGCCAGCCCTTCGACGCCGGCCAGCGCGAGCCAGGCCTGCCACTCGCTGCGGTCGTGCTGGTGCAGCACCGTGAAACGTGCCAGGTCGCGGGGGTGCGACACGCCGCCATGCGTTTCGAGCAGCGCCGGGCTCAATACGGGCGCATATCGGATGGCGAGCAGCCACTCCGACTCGAGCCCCGTCCAGTCACCGTGCCCCCAGTCGACCGCGATCGAGGCGGCCAGGTTGCCGGCGCCCGTGATTCGCGGCCCATGGCGCACCAGCAGGTCTATGTCGGGGCAGGCGGCCCGCAACCGGGCCAGGCGCGGCGTCAGCCAGCGGGCGCCGAAGATCGGTCCGACCGCCAGCGAGACGCGCTTGCGACTGCCGCCGGCGTGGTGCTCGATCTCGGCGGCGATCGCATCGAAGGCGTCGCTGACGACGCGCCCGAGCGAGCGGCCGGTGTCGGTCAGCACCACCTGGCGGGGCTTGCGGATGAACAGCCGGCACCCCCAGTCGCGCTCGAGCTGGCGGATCTGGTTGCTCACCGTCGTCGGACTCACGCCCAGTTCCTCCGCGGCGCCCTTGAAGCTCTCGCGGCGCGCCGCGACCTCGAAGGTGCGCAGCGCCGTCAGCGGCAGCCGTCGGCGAGTCGTTCGCATGAGGTGGCCGGGCGATGGGCCCAACGCCGGTCATGTATGGGGGCGGAATTTGTCGTTTGTCGATTCGTGCGCGCGGATTGAGCATGCTCGGCGGGACAGGCTCGCCGCGTGCGGTGTGGGGCAAAACACGGGGGCAGTGCATGCACGGCGGAAAAGTAGCAAATCGCCGGCGGGGACGAAAGGACAGGCGCAGCGCGCGCGATGGCGGTGCGCGGCCGGGTAGCGCGATCCGCCCGGGCATGCCCGGCGGGCGGTTTCGCCCGCTCGACGACGCGCAGGTCGCGCGCCTGCACGCGGCCGTGCTCGCCCTGCTCGCGAACACCGGCCTCACCGCAGCGCCGGCCTGCGTCGTCGATCGGGTCACCGCCGCGGGCGGGTGTCTCGGCACAGACGGCCGCCTGATCTTCCCGGTGGCGCTGGTGGAACGCGCGCTCGCCGGACTGCGCCGCAATGTCGTGCTCTACGCCCGCGCGCCGGGCCACGACCTGCATCTCAGCGGCACCAACGTGTACCTCGGCTCGGGCGGGGCGGCACCCAGCGTCGTCGACCTCGACAGCGGTCGCTACCGCGATTCCACGCTGCGCGATCTCTACGACGCCGCCCGGCTCGTGGACGCGCTGGAGAACGTGCATTTCTTCAGCCGCTCGGTGGTTGCCCGCGACATGCCCGACCCACTGCGACTGGACGTCAATACGGCCTATGCCTGCCTCGCCGGCACCACGAAGCATGTCTGCGTCAGTGCATCGCACCCCGACCACGTGCGGGATATCGCCGAGATGTGTTATCTCGTCGCCGGCTCGCGCGAGGCTTTCGTCGCGCGCCCGTTCCTGTCCTTCAACGTCAACCACGTGGTGCCGCCGCTGCGCTTCGCCGAGGACGCCTGCGCGGTGATCGAACAGGCGGTCGTGCACGGCATCCCGGTCCATGCCAACGTGTTCGGCCAGCTCGGCGCTTCCTCGCCGGTCGTGATCGCAGGCTCGATCGTGCAGACCGTGGCCGAGACGCTGGCCGGAATGATCTTCGCCTGGCTGGTCGATCCACGGGCCGTGGCGCTGTTCGGGGCCAAACCGATGGTCACCGACCTGCGCACCGGGGGCATGTCCGGCGGCGGTGGCGAACAAGCCCTGGTGATGGCAGCGGCCACCCAGATGGCGCAGTTCTACGATCTGCCGAGCGTCTCGATCGCGGGCGCCACCGACAGCAAGGTGGCCGATGCCCAGAGCGGCTACGAGAAATGCCTGTCGGTGAGCCTGGCCGCGCAGGCCGGCAGTAACCTGATCACCCAGGCGTGCGGGATGCAGGGCAGCCTCATGGGGTGCTCGTTCGAGAGCTACGTCATCGACAACGACATGCTCGGCAGCGTCCTGAGCTCATTGCG
>JBFJWO010000423.1:0-4843 GCA_041623575.1 Gammaproteobacteria bacterium | reverse complement strand
GGGGATGCGTTCTACGACCAGATCTCGGCCCTGCACAAGTCGGTTCGCGGCTCCGATCCGGACGCCGCCCTTTACTGGCTGTGCCGGATGCTGGACGGCGGTTGCGACCCCAACTACATCGCCCGGCGCCTGCTGCGGATCGCCAGCGAGGACGTCGGCAATGCCGAGCCCCGTGCGCTGTCGCTGGTGCTCGACGCCTGGGAGAGCTTTCGCCGGCTCGGCTCGCCGGAGGGCGAGCTGAGCATCGCCCACGCCGCGTTGTACCTGGCCTGCGTGCCGAAGAGCAATGCCGTGTACAGCGCCTACCGGGCGGCGGCCGCGGCGGCCGCCGAAAGCGGCAGCCTCGAGGTGCCGGAGCACCTGCGCAACGCGCCCACGCGTCTCGCCCGGGAACTCGGCCACGGCGCCGGCTACCGCTACGCGCACGACGAGCCCGACGGCTTCGCGGCCGGTGAGCGCTACCTGCCCGAAGCGCTCGGCGATGCGAGCTTCTACCGGCCGTTGGAGCGCGGGTTCGAAGAGCGGATCGCCGCGCGCCTCGCGTCGTTGCGCGAGCGCAATCGCGAAGCCCGCGCGCGCGACGAGGGTGCGCCCGAATGAAAGCCCTGGTGCGTTACCTGGTGGGGGCGGCGGGAGCCTGCCTGTTGCTGGCGGCCCCCGCCTGGTCGGTGGAGATCGTCGTCAAGGGCCTGACCGAGGGCAGCGCCATCCTGGTGATCGACGGGCGCCTCGCTATCCTGCGCGAGGGCGACGTGCGCCACGGGGTGCGATTGATCCACGCCGACAACGCCGGGGCACGCGTCGAGGTCGGCGGCAGGACGCTGACCCTGGAACTCGACAGCAGCATTGCCGAGACCTATCGCGAGCCCGAGCCCGAGCGGGTGCAGCGCGCGGGCAGCGACATTCTCTATCGCCACGAGGGCGCGCTGGTGGAAGGCGCCACGGTGCTGCTGTCGGTGAAGCTGGTCGAGGAACGCGGGGCCGACGTCACCCTCGGGGTCGAGTACGTCTACGGCGGCGACTACGGCGAGGAAGTGTACCTCGATGCCGACACCCTGAAAGGGCGCAACGCGACCGGCCACGTCGCCCCGATCGGCGCGCGCCTGCGCCAGGGCCGGCACTACGTGGAGATCAACGTCGCAAGCGGCGAGTCCGCGCCGCTGGTCTACGCCTCCGACGCGTTGCGCCTGACCGTCTACTGGACCGAGGACGGCAGCAAGCGCGGCGCCATCATCTCCCGGGTGATACCCTTCAGCAAGTACTGGAAGAAAGTCCGGGTGCGTTGAGCGGCATCGCCGCCGCCGGCCCGCGGCGCCACGGGGAGAGCCATGGTTACAGCGATTATTCTGATCAATGCCGAGCGTCTGGCGATCGGCAGCGTGGGCGAGGAACTCGCCGCGGTTCCCGGGATCTCCGAGGTCTACTCGGTCGGCGGGCGCTACGACCTGATCGCGATCGCGCGGGTGGCGCACAACGACGATCTCGCGCACCTGGTGACCGAGCGCCTGCGCGAGATCGACGGCATCGCCGACACCGAGACCATGCTCGCGTTCCGCACCCACTCGCGCCACGACCTGGAGACCATGTTCTCGGTGGGCCTGTGAGCCCGGCGTTCCGGGTCCGCCCGGCGATCGCCGCGGACTGCGAAGCGATCGCCGGGTTCAACCTCGCGATGGCCGCGGAGACCGAGGGGCGCACCCTCGAGCCGGCGACCGTACGCGCCGGGGTGGCCGCGGTGCTGGCCGAACCGGCCCACGGCCGCTATTTCGTGGCCGAGGCGGGCTCGCCGGTCGGCGGGTTGCTGGTGACCTACGAGTGGAGCGACTGGCGCAACGGCCTGTTCTGGTGGATCCAGAGCGTCTACGTCGAACCGCACTGGCGCCGCCGCGGCGTGTTTTCCGGGTTGTTCGCTCACGTGCGCGAACAGGCGCGCGCTGCCGATGCGGCGGGCCTGAGACTCTACGTCGAACGCGGCAACCACGACGCGCAGCGCACCTACACCCGGCTCGGGATGCAGGCGACCTCCTACCTGGTGTTCGAAACCCCGCCCGCCTGAGGCCTGCGGCACCGGACCGCACCGGTGGCGGGCGCAACGGCGCCACGCTACAATGCGCGGCGCTGCGCCGCCCGCCCGGGCCGGCCGCAGGTTCCTTGACTGACGGGAAACCCTTGGCGGCGTTTCCCGTTGTGCTGTCTGCAGGTGACACATTTGAGCGCAACCGCTTTGCTGGCGTTGGAAGACGGCAGTCTGTTCCACGGGCAATCGATAGGGGTTGCGGGCGAAACAGTCGGTGAAGTCGTCTTCAACACGGCCATGACCGGCTACCAGGAAATCCTCACCGACCCGTCCTACGCCCGCCAGATCGTGACGCTCACCTATCCCCACATCGGCAACACGGGCTGCAACCCCGAGGACACCGAGTCGGGCGCCGTGCAGGCGGCCGGCCTGGTCGTGCGCGACGTTCCGCCGCTGGCGAGCAACTGGCGCAGCACCCAGGGGCTGAGCGAGTACCTGCGCGAGCAGGGCGTGGTCGCCATCGCCGGCCTGGACACCCGCCGCCTGACCCGGTTGCTGCGCGAGAAAGGCGCGCTGGCGGGCTGTCTGAGCAGCGCTGCGGCCACCCCCGAGCAGGCGATCGCCCAGGCGCAGGGCTTTGCCGGGCTGGCGGGCATGGATGTGGCCTGCGAGGTCACTACCGGCGAGGCCTACACCTGGGACGAGGGCTGCTGGACGGCGGGCGGCGGCTTCGACGCGGCGCCGGCGGCGCAGTTCCACGTGGTCGCCTACGACTTCGGCGTCAAGCGCAACATCCTGCGCATGCTCGCCGCGCGCGGCTGCCGATTGACCGTGGTGCCGGCGCAGACCTCGGCGCAAGCCGTCCTGGCGCTGGCCCCCGACGGTGTGTTCCTGTCGAACGGGCCCGGCGACCCGCAGCCCTGCGCCTACGCCATCGAAGCGATTGGCAAGCTGCTGCGCCGCGGGGTGCCGCTGTTCGGGATCTGCCTCGGCCATCAGCTGCTCGCGCTGGCGTGCGGCGCGCGCACGGTGAAGATGAAGTTCGGCCACCACGGCGCCAACCACCCGGTCCAGGATCTCGAAACCGGGCGGGTCATGATCACCAGCCAGAACCACGGTTTCGCGGTCGACGAGGACTCGCTGCCGGAGAACCTGCGCGCCACCCACCGCTCGCTGTTCGACGGCTCGTTGCAGGGCGTGCGACGCACCGACCGCCCGGCGTTCGGCTTCCAGGGACACCCGGAGGCGAGCCCCGGACCGCACGACATCTGGCCGTTGTTCGACCGGTTCGTCGCGGACATGCGCGAGGCGCGCACCGCCGATCGGGACGCCCGCCATGCCGAAACGCACTGACCTCGAGAGCATCCTGATCATCGGCGCCGGCCCGATCGTGATCGGCCAGGCGTGCGAGTTCGACTATTCCGGCGCCCAGGCCTGCAAGGCGCTGCGCGAGGAGGGCTACCGGGTGGTGCTGGTCAACTCCAACCCGGCCACCATCATGACCGACCCCGACACGGCGGACGCGGTGTACATCGAGCCGGTGGTCTGGCAGGTCGTCGAGCAGGTCATCGAACGCGAACGCCCGCAGGCCCTGCTGCCGACCATGGGGGGGCAGACAGCGCTCAACTGCGCGCTGGACCTGGCGCGCGAGGGTGTGCTGGAGCGCTTCGGCGTCGAACTGATCGGGGCCTCGCGAGAGGCGATCGACATGGCCGAGGACCGCGACCGCTTCCGCAGGGCCATGCAGGAAATCGGCCTGCGCACGCCGCGCGCGGTCATCGCGCACAGCCTGGAGGAAGCGCATCAGGGCCGCGTCCAGCTGGGTTTCCCGACCATCATCCGCCCCTCGTTCACGCTCGGCGGAACCGGCGGCGGGATCGCCTACAACCCCGAGGAGTTCGACGACATCGTGGGCCGCGGCCTCGACTCCTCCCCGACCACCGAGGTGCTGCTCGAGGAGTCGGTGCTCGGCTGGAAGGAATTCGAGATGGAAGTGGTGCGCGACAGCGCGGACAACTGCATCATCGTGTGCGCCATCGAGAACCTCGACCCGATGGGCGTGCACACCGGGGACTCCATCACCGTGGCGCCGGCCCAGACGCTCACCGATCGCGAGTACCAGGTCATGCGCGACGCCTCGCTGGCGGTGCTGCGCAAGATCGGCGTCGACACCGGGGGCTCCAACGTGCAGTTCGCCATCAACCCGGCGAACGGCGAGATGGTCGTCATCGAGATGAACCCGCGGGTGTCGCGCTCCTCGGCGCTGGCCTCCAAGGCCACCGGTTTCCCGATCGCCAAGATCGCCGCCAAGCTGGCCGTCGGGTACACGCTCGACGAGTTGCGCAACGAGATCACCGGCGGCGCCACCCCGGCGTCGTTCGAGCCGAGCATCGACTACGTGGTGACCAAGGTGCCGCGGTTCACGTTCGAGAAATTCGCCCAGGCCGAGCCGCGCCTGACCACGCAGATGAAATCGGTGGGCGAGGTGATGGCCATCGGGCGCACCTTCCAGGAGTCGCTGCAGAAAGCCCTGCGGGGGCTCGAGATCGGCGTCGACGGCCTCGACCCGGTGCTCGACCCGCAGCTCGACGAAGCGGACGCCGAGGCCGTGCTGCGCACCGAGCTGAGCCTGCCCGGCGATCGGCGGCTGTGGTACGTGGCCGACGCGTTCCGCCGCGGGCGTACCCTGGAGGAAGTGCACGCGGCGTCGCGTATCGACCCGTGGTTTCTCGCCCAGATTGCCGAACTCGTCACCTGCGAGGGCGAGATCGCGGGGCGGTCGATCGCCTCGCTCGACCGCGATCGGCTGCGCGAGCTCAAGCGCCG
>JBFJWO010000422.1:0-4863 GCA_041623575.1 Gammaproteobacteria bacterium | reverse complement strand
TTGGCAGCCCGCAAGCCGCGAGCAACGGAAAACGCCGCCCGGGCCGTTGCACCGATCACCGCGCGCGGCCTCCCGGGGGTTCGGCTACCGGGCCGGACTATTCGACACCCGGCGCCGCTTTGCCACCGCTCATCCGGCGCCGGGCGCACCGTCGTGGGCCCGCAGCCGCAGCAGGATCAGGCGCACGAGATCGCGCCGCATCTCCGCGCGCAGCGTGCTCTCCTCGTCGCTGCTGCCGAGCACGCCCTCGGCGTCGTACTGCAGCGTGCGCGTTACCCGCAGCGTCTGCGCGGGCTCGGCGGGGGTATCGTTGCCGGGCGGGTAGGCGAACTGGAACACGACGGCGTAGAACACCTCGTACTCGTCCACCTTGCCGTCGCCGCCCACCGACGCGACGCGCCGCCCGGTGTCCTCTTCCAGCACCCGCAGCACCAGCGCGGATTCCTGCGCCACCGGCGCATTGCGCGACGCCGCGGCGAGGCTGCGCCTGAGTTCCACGGCCACGGGGCTGCGCAGATCCCCGTCGACGAAGGTGAGCGCGGTGTCCGCGGCAGTGTCGACGGATCCGCGCAGGTGAAAACCGCAACCGCCCGCGAACAGCAGCGCGCCGACGATCAGGCCAGGGATCGCGCCGCGTACGCGCGTGGGATCGCCGGGCCGGTGCCTCATGCGGCGACGACGTTGACCAGCTTGCCGGGCACCACTATCACCTTGCGGATGGTCTTGCCGGCGGTGTGACGCTGCACGTTCTCATCGGCGATCGCCGCCGCGCGGTAGTCCTCCTGGCTCGCGTCGGCGGCGACCGTCACGCGCCCGCGCAGCTTGCCGTTCACCTGCACGACCACCTCGAGGTGATCGCGCACCAGCGCCGCCTCGTCGACCTCGGGCCAGGCGCACTCGACGATCGCCCGCTCGTGCCCCAGCGCCTGCCACAACGCGTGGGCCAGGTGCGGCACGATCGGCGCCAGCATCAGCAGCACGTTGTCGATCACCTCGCGCTCGACGGTGCGATCCCCCGGGGCGCTCGCGTCGAAGCGGCCGAGCTCGTTCATCAGCTCCATGATCGCGGCGATCGCCGTGTTGAACTTGTAGCGCCGCCCGACGTCGTCGCTGACCTTGGCGATGGTCTCGTGCAGCTTGCGGCGCAGGTCGCGCGCCGCGCCTTCCACGCTCGGCGGCCGCGATGCCGCCGGCGCCGGGTCCGCGGCGTGGCGGCTGACGGTTCGCCACAGAGAGCGCAGGAAACGGCTCGCACCCTCGACGCCCGCGTCCTTCCACTCCAGCATCTGGTCCGGGGGCGAGGCGAACATCATGAACAGCCGCAGGGTGTCGGCGCCGTAGCGATCGATCATCTGTTGCGGGTCGACGCCGTTGTTCTTCGACTTCGACATCTTCTCGATGCCGCCCACCACCACCGGCTGGCCGTCGGCGCTCAGCACCGCCCCGGTGACCGCACCCTTGTCGTCGCGTTCGACGTCGACCTCGGTGTGGTTGTAGAAGGTCCTGCGCCCGTCCTCGTCGCGGTAGTAGGTCTCGGCCACCACCATGCCCTGCGTCAGCAGGTTGGTGAAGGGCTCGTCGGAGTCGACCAGGCCCTCGTCGCGCATGGCCTTGTAGTAGAAACGCGCGTACAGCAGGTGCAGCACGGCGTGCTCTATTCCGCCGATGTACTGATCGACCGGCAACCAGTAGCGCGCGCGCTCGTCGAGCATCGTCTCGGCGCCGGGACAGCAGTAGCGGGCGTAGTACCACGAGGAGTCGACGAAGGTGTCGAAGGTGTCGGTCTCGCGCCGCCCGGGCTCCCCGCTGCCCGGCACCACGGTCTCGATGAACGCCGGGTCGTCCTTGATCGGTGAGTTGACGCCCTGGAACTCGACGTCCTCGGGCAGCAGCACCGGCAGGTCCTCGGCCGCTACCGGGTGCTGGCCGCCGTCGGCGTCGTAGATCACCGGGATCGGGCAACCCCAGTAGCGCTGGCGCGACACACCCCAGTCGCGCAGCCGGTAGTTCACGCGCCGCTCGCCTTTGCCCTGCTGCTCGAGGTGGGTCGCGATGGCGTCGAAAGCCGCACGGTGGTCGAGCCCGGAGAACCGGCCGGAGTTGACCGTGAGCATGGCGTCCTTCGATGTCCACGACGCCGCCTGCACGTCGATCTGCGTGCCATCGTCGGGCCCGATGACCTGGCGGATCTCGAGGCCGTACTTGAGCGCGAACGCGTGGTCGCGCTCGTCGTGCGCCGGCACGGACATGATCGCGCCGGTGCCGTAGCCCATCAGCACGAAGTTCGCCACCCACACCGGGACGCGTTCGCCGTTGCCCGGGTTGATCGCCTCGATGCCGAGCGGCATGCCGAGCTTTTCCATGCGCTCGAGCTCGGCCTCCGCGGTGTTGGTGCGCTTGCACTCCTCCACGAAACGGGCAATGGCCGGGTCCGCCTGCGCCGCGTGCTTGGCCAGCGGGTGTTCCGCGGCCACCGCCATGTAGGTCGCCCCGAACAGGGTGTCGGGCCGGGTCGTGTAGACCCTGAGCGGCTCACCGCCCGGGATCTCGAAATCGATCTCCACGCCCTCGGAGCGCCCGATCCAGTTGCGCTGCATGGTGCGTACCGAATCGGGCCAGCCGTCGAGGCGATCGACCCAGGCCAGCAACTCCTCGGCGTAGTCGGTGATCTTCAGGAACCACTGCGGGATCTCGCGGCGTTCGACCAACGCCCCGGAGCGCCAGCCGCGCCCCTCGATGACCTGCTCGTTGGCCAGCACCGTCTGCTCGACCGGGTCCCAGTTGACCACCGCCATCTTCTTGTAGGCCAGGCCCTTGTCCATCAGGCGGGTGAAGAACCACTGCTCCCAGCGGTAATAGTCGGGCCTGCAGGTGGCCAGCTCGCGCGACCAGTCGTAACCGAACCCCAGGCGCTGCAGCTGGGCCTTCATGTAGTCGATATTGGCGTAGGTCCACTGCGCGGGCGCCACCTGGTTCTGGATGGCCGCGTTCTCGGCGGGCAGGCCGAAGGCGTCCCAGCCCATGGGCTGCAGGACGTTCTTGCCGAGCATGCGCTGGTAGCGCCCGATGACGTCGCCGATGGTGTAGTTGCGCACGTGCCCGATGTGCAGGCGCCCGCTCGGGTAGGGCAGCATGCACAGGCAATAGAACTTCTCGCGCTCTGGGTCCTCGCTCACCTCGAAGGTCCCCTGGGCGTCCCAGTATTGCTGCGCTTCGCGCTCCACGCGCTCGGGATCGTAGTCGGGTACCGGGCTGGTGATTCTCTCGGGGGTGCTCATGACTGGCCGGGCTTGCGCAAAAGCGCAATGATACCGCATGCGCGGGCGGCGATTGCAGCCCGCCGCCCCACGCGCCACACTGTGGGCCCGGTCGCGGCCGGAGGAAAGCGATGAGCGAAGAACCCAGAAACCGCCTGGTCGGCGCCTACCTCGAGGTGTTGCAGCACGCCAGGAAACTGGCCGAGCGGCGCGAAGGCATGCTGCCGATCGGCGAGCTGCTGGAGAAAGCGCGGCACACGGCTGCCGAGATCCGCCAGTTCTCGCACGACGAGCTGGAGAAGGTCCAGTTCTATCTCCGGCGCGACCTGCAGGACATGCTCGCGCACGCCCGCGAGAGCGAGAAGGAACTCGCCGACTGGCTGCGCATCGACCTGGCCCTGGTCGAGGGCCGCTTGCTCGACATGCTCGAGACCGTCGCCGACCCCACGCGCGTGGAGCTGAACGAACTACTGAGCGCGGGGTTTCACGGCGACGACTACGAGGCCGGCGAGATCAGCGGCCCGGGGGTATTGCGCTGTGCGGGGTGCGGCGAGACGCTGGCGCTGCAGGAGCCGGTGGTCATCCCTCGTTGCCCGGTGTGCGGCGCCGGCACCTTCCGCCGACCGGAGTCCGCCGGGCACCGGCAGTCGCCGCGCTGAACACGGCTAGCCCGGCACCGGCTCCTGCGCCGCCCGCTGGCGGGCGATCGAGCCGCCGATGAGCACCACCAGCGTCGCCAGCACGAACCCCGCCACCAGCGCGCCCAGCAGGACCAGCGCCCGGCGCGGCCTGATCGGCGCTTGCGGCGTTACCGCAGATTGATCGAGGCGGTAGACGCGAAACGCTTCGCGGTCGATTTCGAAACGTTCGAGCGAATTGAGCCGACTCTCGAGCACCCGCAGTTCGGGTATGAACGGATCGACGCTCTCGCGTCCCCTGAGGGCTTCGATTTCCGAGCGCAGGGCTTTTTCGCCGTGCAGATAGAGCGGAATCTGCACTGACTGTTGCTCGTTGTCGCGGTCGTTACGCACCGCGAACATGGCCGCAGATTGCTCGTAGAGCCCCATAGCCGAGGCGATATTGGCGGCTTCCTCGAGACGCACGATCTGGTCTTTGGTGGTCGCGTGGATCAGCGAACGCTGCTCGGCCAGTTGCTTGCGCAGGCGCACCTTGCGAGCCCCCAGTTCGAAATCGACGGTGCCGAGGATCTCCGCGCGCGAGCGCTCGGCTACGAAGATTACGAAATCGTTCAACAATCTCGCCGCCTCGGCGGCATCCGGGAACTCGAAGCGCAACCTCGCGACATCGCTGCCGTCCGGGCGAGTGACGATCAGGCCTGCGTTGAAACGCTGCTCGAAGGCGAGATAGCTGGCCCGCGGGTCGGGGGCGTCATCGCCGAGGTAGACGGCGGCAAGGTTCTCGCGGTCGAAGAACTCGCGACGCAGCGTGCGTGAATCGAGCGCCCGGATGAAACTGCTATAGGCGCGCGCAACATCGGTGACCGGCAAGCCCGTCAACGCCTCCTCTACCCGGGGAAACAGTTCTCCCTCCTTGCTCTTGATGAGCGCCTGCTGCGGCAGCGGCGGCAGCAGGAACGTCTCCGCCT
>JBFJWO010000421.1:0-4866 GCA_041623575.1 Gammaproteobacteria bacterium | reverse complement strand
GTGGAGGCCGACCTCGCGCGACGCTTCAACGTGAGCCGGGTACCGGTGCGCGAGGCGATGCGCCTGCTGGAGAGCCAGGGCATCCTGATCAACGTGCCCTATCGCGGCATGCGCCTGATGGACGTCAGCGTCGAGCGGGTCGAGAAGATCCTCCAGGTGCGCCTCGCGCTGGAGATGGTGGCGGCCCGCCACGTACAACAGCGCGCCGCGGTGGAGCCGGCGGTGCTCGAGCCGCTGGCCCGGATCGTGGACGAGATGCGCCGCGCCGCGGCGGCGGGCGATGCGTACCACGTCGCCACTCTCGACACCGCTTTCCACCGCCGCCTGTGCGAGCTGAGCGGCAACGAGGTGCTGGTCGCCACCTGGGAGCCGCTGGCGCGCCAGCTCACCATCGTGTTCGGCCTCGCCGCCCTGCAGCGCGTGCTGGCCACCATCACCGGCGAGCACGAAGAGGTGCTCGAGGCGCTGCGTGGCGACGACTGGCCCGCGCTTTCCGCGCTGATGGAAGGGCACATCATGGACTTCGTGCGCATCATCGATCACGACGACCTGATGGCCGCGCTGCGCGAGCAGCCCGGGCATTGAGGCGGCTCAGGCCGGCACCACGGAGCGCGCCGGGTGGCCAAAGGCCGGCGCCAGCGCGAAGTCGTCCCCGCTCTTGTCCAGCAGCCCCGAGAGCGCCGTGTGCAGCTCGCCCGCGGTGGCGCCCAGCGCCGGGTCGGCGACCCGGTTGACCTGCTCGAACGGGTCGCTGGCGAGTTCGAACAGCTGCCAGGGCCGGGCTCCCGAGCGGTCGCCGAGCACCGTGTACTTGTGGTGCCGGGTGCGGATGCCGCGCCAGGTCTCGTCGAAATAGGCCCGCTCGCGCCGGGTCTCGGCGACGAATTCCAGCAACACGCCGTCGCGCTCGGGCTCGCCCGCGTGCCCTTGCAGGAACGCCGAGAAGTCGAGGCCACCGGGCGCGGGTTCGGCGTGCCCGCCCGCCAGCCCGACCAGGGTCGGGAACAGGTCCTCGGTGCAGACCGGCAGCGCGCAGCGCCGCCCCGGCGGGCCGGTGCCCTGCACGATGAACGGGATGCCCGTCGACTCCTCGTAGGGCTCGGCCTTGCCGAGCAGCCCGTGGCTGCCGCCGAGCTCGCCGTGATCCGAAAGCAATACCACGGTGGTGCTCGCCGCCAGCCCGGTTTCCTCCAGCGTGGCGCGCAGGCGGCCGAGGCCGGCGTCGATGATCTCGATCATGGCGTAGTAGGCGTTCATGTTCGCCGCGAAAACCCGGGCGCGGCTGTGCGGGTCGGCCGGGTCGACGGCGCCGCCGGGGTTCCCCGCCGCGTGCCACTCGGGCGGGAAGAAGTCGATCGCGGGCACGTCGATATTGGGTCTCAGGTGCAGCGGCCCGCGCCCGGCGACCCGCGCGATCGCCTCCGGCGGCGCCATGAAAGGCGGGTGCGGCGCTTCCAGCGAGAGCAGCAGGAAGAACGCCCGGCCCGCGGGTCGCGCGGACTTCAGGTAGTCGACGCCGAGCTCGAACAGGGCGTCGGTCTGGTAGCCCTCCAGGGGCAGCGGCAGCGGATCGTCGTCGGCGAACACGACGGTGTCGTAGTAGTCGTTGCGCAGCTCGAAACCCCGCCAGTGGTCGAAGCCGCGCCGGTAGCGCGCCGGCACCGGGGTGCGGTTGGCCTGGCGCAGCGTCTGGGTCCCGGTAGTGCCGTAGGCCGAGTACAGGTGCCACTTGCCGATGTACGCGGTGGCGTGGCCGAGCGCGCCGATCGCCTCGCCCAGGGTGCGTTCGGCGGGCGATAGGCGAAAACCGAGCGCGGGCACGTTGCGGCTGTGCGCGTAGTGGCCCGTCATCAGCGAGAAACGAAAAGGCACGCAAGCCGGGAAGGTCGAGGAGGCGGCGGTGAAGGTCGTGCCTTCGGCGGCCAGGCGGTCGATATGGGGCGTGCGAACGTTCGGATCGCCCATGCAGCCGAGCGCGTCGCGGCGCAACTGATCGGCGAGGACGACGACCACATTGCGCGGCGAGCGCACGGGCTTCAACCGCGCACCAGGTACTTCTCGATCGTGTCCAGGTCGGGCTCGAAGCCGAGGCCCGGCTCTTCCGGCACGGCCATGTAGCCGTCGCGCTGACGGAACGGGTTGCGCGCGAGGTTGCGCGAGATCTCCGAGGGTTCGACACAGTACTCGAGCACCAGCGCGTTGGGCACGGCGGCCAGGAAGTGCAGCGAGGCGGCGGTGTTGATGTCGGTGGTGAAGTTGTGGTTCGCGACCATCACACCCTTGGACTCGGCGTACGCCGCGATGCGCATCGCCTCGGTCAGGCCGCATCGCGTCATGTCGATCTGGGCGAGACCGATGCCGCCCTCGTCGATGAGGCGCGCGAAGCCCCGGTAGGTGCATTCCTCCTCGCCCGCGGCGAGGCGCTGGGTGATCGCGCCCGCGACCCGCCCGTAGCCCACCAGGTCGTCCGGGTGCAGGGGTTCCTCGATCCAGTACAGGTCGTAGGGCTCGAACAGCCGTGCGCGTGCGATGGTGGTCGTCGCGTCCCACACCAGACCGACGTCCAGCATCAGGTCGAAGTCGTCGCCGGCGGCCTTGCGCATGGCGTCGAGGTAGGCGCAGTCGGTCTTGGGATCGGCGCCGAACGGCTCCCAGCCGAACTTGGCCGCGGTGAAGCCCTCGTCCTTCGCCTGGCGCACCCGCTCGGCGGTCGCCTCGGGCGTGAACTGGAACATGTTGGAGGAATAGACCCGCAGGCGGTCGCGATGGCGCCCGCCGAGCAGCTTCCACACGGGCTGGCCGAGCGCCTTGCCCTTGAGGTCCCACAAGGCCAGGTCGATGCCGGCCATGGCCTGGATCACCGCACCCTCGCGCCCGAAGTACAACGTGCCGCTGTACATCCGGCGCCACAGGCGGGCGGTGTCGAGCGGGTCCTCGTCGATCAGCAGGTGGCGCAGGCCGGCGACCAGCGTGTGCGACATCGGGGCGTCGATGATGGCCTTGACCACGGCCGGGCAGCCGTCCACCTCGCCCCAGCCGGTGAGCCCGGCGTCCGTATCCACGCGCACGATGAGGGCGTCCTGCGAGGAGTCCGTGCGGGCCTTGATCTCGGGCAGGCGCAGGTAGAACGCCTGGACGTCGGTGATCTTCACGTTCTTGGCTCCTTTCGGGTCGGCGGCGCCGCCGCCGGTCAGGCTGCGTGCTCGAGCGGTTCCATGACGACCGCCACGGTGTCGCCTTTCTGCGGGCGTCCGGGCCCCTGGGTCGCCCACAGGATGCCCGAGCGCTGGTAGCGTACCTCGAGCGGAGCGCGCTCCACGTCCTCGACGAAATGCAGGTAGCCGGCGAGCTCGCCGGCCTGCACGGTGTCGCCGACCCGCTGGCGCGGCTCGAACAGGCCCGGCGCGGGCGCGAACGAGAACGCGCTCGAATCGCGGACCTGCATGTGCCGGGTCCGCGGCGTGCCGTCGTTGCCGGCCGCGTCGGGCTCGCCCTCGATCACGCCGAATCGCTTGAGAATGTTGGCCGCGCCGCGTTCGCCCACGGCCACGCCCTCGACCGATACCCGCGCGTAGCCGCCGAGTTCCGTGCCGAGCGAGACGATCCCGCGCCGCTCCACGGCGGAGGTCAGCGTGGAGCTCTCGTCCACGCCCCAGAACACGACGTTGTACGGAGCGCCGAACGCCGCGGCGGCGTCCAGCGTGCGCTGCATGCGTTGGGGGTCGTCCAGGAAATGCATGTTGGTCGAGGGGACGAAGTCCATGGAGCTGCCGCCGGTGTGCAGGTCGAGCGAGACGTCGACCAGCGGCAGGATCTCGGTGTCGATGAAATGGGCCAGGCGTTCGGTGAACGTCCCGTCGGGGTTGCCGGGGAACACGCGGTTGAGGTCGCGCGCATCGTACGGACACAACCGGGTCATCGCCAGGCAGGCCGGCAGGTCCACCGCCGGCATCAGGATCACCCGACCCTGTACGCGGTCGGGCTGCAGCGTGTGCAGCAAACGCGACACGGCCACCTGGCCGTCGTACTCATCGCCGTGCACGCCGCCTGTGATCAGCACCGTCGGCCCCTTGCCGCGCGCGATGACGGCGATCGGCACCTCGACGGTTCCCCACCCGGACAGGTTTCGCGACTGCGGTACCCTGAGATAGCCGGCCTGCCGGCCCGGTCGCTCGAAATCGATGCTGTGGATCACTCTGCTGGTCATGGCGTCGGCAACACCCTGGAGGCGGTCTGCGGTGGGCGAACTGTCGCGATTTCGTATTATTGTATACCATCCTTGTGTGAGCATCGCCATGCCAGGCAACCCTGTTCCCAACCCCGTGCAGTCGGGTGACACGCCCGCCGCGCTCGTCGCGGTCGAGGACCTGGCGGTCCGGTTCGCCAACGTGACCGTCGTCGAAGGCGTATCGTTCACCCTCGCCCCGGGGGAGATCGTCGGGCTGGTCGGGGAATCGGGTTCGGGCAAGAGCGTCACGGCGCTGGCGATGATGGGGCTGGTGGCGGCGCCGGGGCGGGTGGCCGCCCGGCGCCTTGAGTTCCAGGGCGAGGATCTGCTCGCGGCGTCCAGGACCCGGCTCGAGGACATTCGCGGGGCGTCGATGGCGATGATCTTCCAGGAGCCGATGACCGCGCTCAACCCGGTCCTGAGCATCGGCAACCAGATCGTCGAGACCGTCCGCCGCCACCAGGGCCTCGAGCGCGCCGCGGCGCGGGCACGCGCCATCGAGATGCTGGACCGCGTCGGCATTCCCGCGAGCGCCCAGCGGATCGACGACTTTCCCCACCAGCTGTCCGGCGGCATGCGCCAGCGGGTGATGATCGCCATGGCGATGGCGACCGGCCCGCGGCTGCTGATCGCCGACG
>JBFJWO010000420.1:0-4872 GCA_041623575.1 Gammaproteobacteria bacterium | reverse complement strand
CGTCGCTACGCAAGGTAGAGCTCGACAACCTGCTGGCCGAGGTCGGCCGCGCGGCGCCGGACCCCGGCGTCGCCGCGCAGGCCGGGCACGTTCGCTCGGCGGCCCAACCCGATGCGGTCGCGGAGCCTTTCGCGCGGGTCGTGTGGTGGGACCTGCCGGCGTCCGCGAGCGGCGCCGGGTATCCGTGGTCGCGCGCGGAGCTGGCGGCATTGCGCGAGCACGGCGTCGCGTTGCCGGATGCCGCCGAGCGCCTGCGCTGGCGAGCCCGCCAGTGGCTGCGCCCGGTCAACGCCGCGCGCGAACAACTGGTGCTGGTGGTGCACGGCGCCGACAAGGGCGAGCACCCGTTGTGGACACGGATACGCACGCTGTTCAGCGGCTGGCGGGAGGTGCGTGTCGAGCGTGCGTTGCTGCACGGGGAGGGCGAGCACGAGATCCCACAACTCGGCCTGGCGTCGCGCCCGCTCGCCGTGCGCCACCTGCCCGCACCCCGGCGCTGGTGGCGCCTGCCGTGCGGCACGGCGCTCGCCGCGCGCACGGCCGAGTCCTATTCGGGGCTCGACAAGCTCATCAACTGCCCCTACCAGTGGGTGCTGCTGTACCCGGCGCGGTTGCGGCCGGGACGCGCGCAGAGCATTCCCGACGGGGCGTTGTTGAACGGGACGCTCGCGCACCGGGTGTTCGAGCAGTTCTTCACCCGCGAGGACTGGCGCGAGGTGGATACCGCGGCGCTCGACGAATGGCTCGGGCGGACGCTGCCGGCGCTGATCGAGCGCGAAGGCGCGGTGTTGCTCGAGGCGGGGCGCGGCCTCGAGCGCGAGCGTTTCGTCGACACCGTCGAACGCGCCTTGCCCCGCCTGATCGAGGAGCTGCGCCGGGCGGACGTCGTGCGCGTGCAGGCCGAGCATGCCACCGAGGCGGGGTTTGCCGGCGAGCGCCTGCACGGGTTCATCGACCTGCTGGTCGAGACCGCGCCGGGCCGACGGGCGGTGATCGACGTCAAGTGGGGCAGCGAGCGTTTCAGGGCCGACCTGCTGGCCGCCAACCGCCACGTGCAACTCGCCACTTACGCCTACCTGTGCCGGGCCGGCGGGCAGTGGCCCGCGGTCGCGTTTTTCATCGCCGCAAGCCCGGCATTGCTGGCCCAGGACCGCGAGGTGTTTCCCGGGGCGCGGGTGTGCGCGCCCGAAGCGGGCAGCGGCGGCACGCCCGGGTTGTGGCTGGCGCTCGAGCGCACCGTCGCCTGGCGCCGCGAGCAACTCGCCGCCGGGCTGATCGAGGTCACGGTCGCCGGCACCGAGGCCGACGAGGCTTCCCGGCCGCCGCCGGGCGCCTACGTCCCGGACGGCGAGCCCGCGCGTTTCGACGACTTCCTCCGGCTCACCGGCTGGGAGCCGGCCGCGTGAGCGCCGGGCATGACTACTCGCACGTGCGCTTCATCAGCGCCGGCGCGGGCAGCGGCAAGACCTGGTTCCTGACCGGCCATCTCGAGCAGGCGTTGGTCGACGGCAGCGTCGACCCGGCCGGCGTGATCGCCACCACCTTCACGGTCAAGGCGGCGGGCGAGCTCGAACAGCGCCTGCGCCAGCGCCTCATCGGCGCGGGACACGCGGAGCTGGCCGAGCAGGTCGGCCAGGCGCTGGTCGGCACGGTGCACAGCGTGTGCGAACGGCTGCTGCAGCGCTTCGCGTTCGAGCTCGCGCTGTCGCCGCGACTCAGCGTCGTGAGTCTCGAGGACACGGCGGAGTATTTCCGCCAGGCGCTCGACCTGGTGCTGGACGCCGCGCGCATTCGCTCGATGAACCGCCTCGCCGCCCGCCTGGACCTGCCGAACTGGCAGGGCACGGTCAAGGCGATCGCCGACCTCGCGCGCGCCAACGACATCGACCCGAAACGCCTGCGCGAGAACGGCGCAGACAGTGCGGCGGCGTTGCTCGCGCACTTCCCGGCGCCGGCCGGGCGCGGCGGGCGACAGGCGCTGCTGCAGGCCGTCGACGAGGCCGTCGAGGCGATCGACCTCGAGGTCGACACCACCGCCACCACCGCGGGTTACGTGACGGAACTGCTGCAGGCGCGCGAGGCGCTGGCTGGCCGCGACTGTCCGTGGAGGGTCTGGGTGTCGCTTGCTACCCGCACGGCAGCCAAACGCAGCGATCCGGTCGCCGCGCGCGTGCGCACCGCCGCCGACTACGCGCGTCAGCCGAAGCTGCAGGCGGACCTGCGTGACTACACTCGCGGCACGTTCGACATCGCGGCCGAGGTGCTGTGGCACTTCCAGGCCCTCAAGCGCGAGCGCGGGCTGATCGATTTCACCGACATGGAACAACTGGCGCTGGCCGCTCTCGACAACCCGCAGGTGCGCGAGCGCCTCGCCGAGGAGCTGGACCTGCTGCTGGTCGACGAGTTCCAGGACACCAACCCGATGCAGCTGGCGCTGTTCATGAAGCTCGCCGGGCTCGCCCGCCAGGTGGTGTTCGTCGGCGACGTGAAACAGGCGATCTACGCTTTTCGCGGTTGCGACGCCAACCTGGTGTTCGCCACCCTGGAGAGCCTCACCGCCGGTGGCGGCGAGGTCGGCGTGCTGCCGAGGTCCTACCGCTCGCGCCCGGCGCTGGTGCACTACCTCAATGCCGTGTTCACCGACGTGTTCGCCGATATCCCGCCCGAACGCGTCGTCCTGCAACCGGCGCGCGAGGAGCTGACGGACGCGGCGGCCGTCATTCGCTGGCAACTCGCGGGCGCTGCGCGCGAGGCCTGGCCACGGCTCGCCGAGGGCGTGGCGCAACTCGTGGCGGACGCTCACCCGGTGGTCGATCCCGACACCGGCGAGGTGCGCCCGGTGCGCTGGGGCGACGTGGCGGTGCTCGCCGCGACCAACGCGCACGTCGAGGAGATCGCGCTCGCCCTGCGCGCCTGCGGCGTGCCGATGCGCATGACCCTGTCGGGCCTGCTGAGCGTCCCCGAAGTGTGCTTCGCGCAGGCGTGCCTGCGACGCCTGGACGACGAGTCGGACACCCTGGCGAGCGCCGAGATCGTCGCCATGGGCGGCGATCGCGAGCCCGAGCAATGGCTCGCCGAGCGCCTCGACTGGCTGGCAGCCGGGCGGCCCTCGCGCGCCTGGGGAGAGGATTCGCACCCGGTGCTGGCGGCGCTCGCCGGCATGCGCGCCGACATCTCCCACCACTCGCCGGTGGAGATCGTCGCCCGCGTGCTGAACGTGAGCGGCGTGCGCGAGATCGTGACGCGCTGGGGGCCGGACCCGACGCGCGCCGAGCAGCGCCACCGCAACCTCGACGCCTTTCTCGGGCTGGCGGTCGAGTACGAGAACCACTGCGCGCAGCAGCACACCGCCGCGACCCTGACCGGTTTCCTGCTGTGGCTGGAGAACCCGCGGTCGCCGGAACTCGACCTGCAGCCGACCGTCACCACCGGCAACGCCGTGCACGTGCTCACCCACCATCGCGCCAAGGGCATGGAGTGGCCGGTGGTGATCGCCGCCGATTTCAACTACACGTGGGGATCGCGGCTGTGGGACGTGCGCGCGCAGACGCCCGGGCACGGGCTCGACGTGAGCGACCCCCTGGCGGCACGCGAGGTGCGCTACTGGCCGGACCCGTTCGGCAGGCGCACCCGTAACCTGCCGCTGCGCGACGCGATCCTGGCCTCGGACGAAGGGCAGCACTGGCAGGCGCAGGCGCTCGAGGAGCAACAACGCCAGGCCTACGTGGCCATGACCCGGGCGCGCGACCTGCTGGTGATCGCCCTGCCCGAGCGGCAGACGCGGGGCGCCTGGCTCGATACGTTTCGCACGCCGATACTGCTGCCGGACGGCGACGAGATCGTGCTCGATGCGAATACGCGCGTGCCGAGCGCGTGCCTTACCCCGGGCGACAGGCCGGTCACGGTGCCGCCCCGCGAATACCGCCCCGTGTGGTTCGTCGAGCACACGCCCGGGGGGGCGGCGCTGCCCGAGTCGTCGAGCCCGTCGGGTGCCGCGCCGGTGGCCGGCGCGGTCATCGCGCAACGCGTCGAGATCGGCGCGCGGGTCGACCTGCACAACGCGCCCGACATGGCGGCCATCGGCGATGCGCTGCACGCGGTGATCGCCGCCGAGCTGATCAACCCGGGCCTCCCCGATGCCGAGCACCGCGCCGCTGCGATCATCGCTGCCGCCGGGGTCGAAGCCTACCTCGATCCCGGCGACGCGCTCGGCTGTGCCCGCCGATTTCGCGCGCACGCGCTCGAGCAGCTCGGCGCCCGGCGCGTGCTGGCGGAATACCCGGTACGGCACGTTCTCGACAACGGCCAGGTGGTGCGGGGCTGGGTGGACGCGCTGCTCGAGACCGACGCCGGCTGGCTGGTGGTCGATCACAAGTCCTCGCCCAAACCGCGCAGCGCCTGGGAAGAGGAGGCGCTGGCGTACTCGGGTCAACTCGCCGCTTACCGCGAGGCGCTGCGCGCGGCCGGCTGGACGGTCGCCGGCTGCTACGTTCACTTCCCCGTCACCGGCGGCCTGCTGGCATTGCAGTGGCCCGACGCGCGGGAGCCAAGGCCAGCGGCGACCTGATCCGGGCGTTCCCGCCGCGACGGACGTCTGGCGCGGAACGTGGAGGGGGTCTATCCCGGCCGCACGCCGGGCGACGGAGTCTCCCGGGCGAGGTGGCGATCCCGGTGAGCTCCGATCTCGGCCACGACCACAACCGTCTCGCCCGGGAAGGCATCCCGTGGCGGGTGGGCGAGGCGATCGACAGCCATGGCGGGCGCGGCGAGGGCTGGCCGGTCTCGCCGGGGGACGGCGCCCGCATCGAGGACGCGGACATGGAGGCGCAGTTCGCCTGGCTGCCGTGAGCGGGCGGCGCGGGCCGCGCCGAT
>JBFJWO010000419.1:0-4893 GCA_041623575.1 Gammaproteobacteria bacterium | reverse complement strand
TCCACGGTGGCGCCGAAGACCTCGTGCAGCGGCGCGCGGCTGAGCACCCCGGCGGCCACTGCGAGCGCGAAGTCCAGCGCACCGAAACCGTTCCAGGCCCGCACCACCCTCGCCGGTACGCGGCGCCCCGCGTAAAGGGCCGCCGCCAGCAGGGTCGCGCCGAACGCGGCGAGCACATCGCCGACCCCGGCGGGAATCGCGAAGACCGCCGGCAGCAGGTCGTAGGCAAACAGGAACAGGAACCCCGCGCCGAGCATGCGCCAGGCGTGCAGTGCGATGAGGAAGCGCAGGTCGAGCGCGGCGACGTAGTCGCGCACCGTCGCCAGCCGCCGGTAGCCGAGAGCAAACGCCGCGAGCGGCAGCGAGATGGCGAGCAGGATTGCGAGCGGCGGCGAGCCGGGCGGGGCGGCAAACGCCCCGCCCGCGGCCAACGCGAGCACGCCCGATCCCCAGGCGGCCAGCAACGCCAGCACGGCAGCGTGTCCCCGGTGGCCCGAATGCAAAGGCAGCACGGCACTGGTCATGTCGATCTCCTTTAAGTGCATATACACTTATTTGTTGGCGAAAAAGCCCGGTTGTACCCACCGGGCGGGGGGTATTCAGTCCAGGGCTTCGAGGCGCGCGAGGTCCCGGCGCAGGCGCTCGGTGCGGGCCGCGCCGAGGTGCTCCTCGACCCGGCGCTGGACCGCGTGCCACAGCGGCAGCGCCGCGGCCAGGATCGCGCGCCCGTCCGCCGTCAGGGTCAGGGCGCGCGTGCGCCGGTCGTCACCGGGTCGGGCCCGCACCAGGCCGCGGCGCTCGAGCGGGCGCAGGTTTCGGGTAAGCGTCGTGCGATCCATCAGCAACCGCTCGGCCAGGGCGTTGACGCCGCTCTCGCCCAGCAGGTGCAGGGCATTGAGCAAGGTGAACTGGGTGCTCTTGAGGCCGAGCGGCCGCAGCGCTTCGTCGTACCGCGACCCCAACGCACGCGCCGCCCGCCGCACGCTGAACCCGGCGCACTCCAGTGCCGCCGCCTGGCTCAGTCGGGCATCGGGTCTGGTTTCGGCAGGCATAATAAGTGTATATACACCATCGTCGACGGGATCGCAACGAGGCCCTGCGTCGGCCAAGGGCGGGCCGCAGAGCGTCCGAGCCTGCCGGCGTGGCTTGCTGCAGTGCAACATATCGCGCACAATACGCGCCTTCGTCAGCCACACGGCGAGCAGCCCGACATGATCCTCGACAGAGTCAGCCCCGGTCGCGACGTGCCGAACAACATCAATGTCATCGTCGAGATCCCCATGCACGGCGAACCCGTCAAGTACGAGGTCGACAAGGTCACCGGAGCGATGTTCGTCGATCGCTTCATGGGCACCGCCATGCACTACCCGTGCAACTACGGGTACGTGCCGGGCACGTTGTCCGAGGACGGCGACCCGGTGGACGTGCTGGTCATCACGCCGGTGCCGCTGATCAGCGGCTCGGTGATTCCGTCGCGGCCGATCGGCATGCTGCAGATGACCGACGAGGCCGGCGCGGACGCGAAAGTGCTGGCGGTGCCCACCGACGAGCTCACCCAGTTGTACGTGCACGTGGACTCGCCGCGGGATCTGCCGCGCCTCACGCTCGACCAGATCGCCCACTTCTTCGACCACTACAAGGACCTCGAGCCGGGCAAGTGGGTGAAGATCGAGGGCTGGGTGGGGCCGGACGACGCCAAGCGCGAGATCGAGTCGAGCATCGAACGTTACCGCAGCGCCCCCGAGCGACCGGCGTTCTGAGCCGGGATGCAACGCGCGCGAGCGGGTGACACCGCCAAACTGATCCTGCTGGGCGCGATCTGGGGTGCGTCTTTCATCGGCGTCGAAGTCGCGCTGCGCGGCTTCGAGCCGCTCACCATCGCGGCGCTGCGCATCACGCTGGCCGCGATCGCGTTGCTGGCCATTGCCCGCCTGCGCGGTGAGGCGCTGCCCCCGGGTGCGGGGACCTGGGCGCTGCTCGCGGCCACCGGCGCGCTCAACAGCGCCGTGCCCTTCTACCTGATCGGTTGGGGCCAGCAGCACATCGACAGCAGCCTGAGCGCGATCCTGATGGGCACCTCGCCGCTGGCCGCGCTGGTGCTCGCCCACTTCGCGACCCCCGACGAGCGCATCAACGCGACCCGCCTGTGCGGTGTCGCGCTGGGCTTCGGCGGCATCCTGGCGCTGGTCGGCGTCGACGCGTTGCGGGGCATGAGCGCGTCGTTGCTCGGCCAGCTGGCCGTCATGCTCGCCTCGGTGTGCTACGTGACCTCCGCGCTGCTCGCCCGGCGACTGCAGGGTGTCACCGCGCTCAGCGCCAGCGCCCTGGTCCTCGCGATCACCGCGTGTTACCTGCTGCCGGTGGCACTGTGGCTGCAGCCACCGGCCGGCTACGCGCCGCGCGCCGATGCCTGGGGTGCGTTGCTGTTCCTCGGCCTGGTGCCGACGGCGCTGGCCTACCTGCTGCGCTTCCAGTTGATCGCCAGTGCCGGCGTGACCTTCATGGCACAGGTCGCGTACCTGATCCCGCTGTTCGGGGTCCTGTGGGGCTGGCTGCTGCTCGGCGAGCAACCGGGCGAGCGAGCCTGGCTGGCGCTGGCCCTGATTCTGGGCGGCATCTACCTCGCCCGGCGCGGCGGCGTCGGCCGGGCGCGGGCGGCCCCGCCGCGCGCCGCCGCTCGTGGCGGCGCGCACTGATGGCCGGCGGCTCCAGCAAGGTCATCGTCGCCGCGTTGATCGGCAACGCCCTGGTGGCCGTCACCAAGTTCGTCGCCGCCACCCTGACCGGCAGCTCGGCGATGTTTTCCGAAGGCGTCCACTCGGTGGTCGATACCGGCAACCAGGTGCTGTTGCTGTTCGGCCTGCGCCAGTCGCGCAAGCCGCCGGACCAGCGCCACCCGTTCGGCCACGGCAAGGAGGTGTACTTCTGGAGCTTTGCCGTGGCGATCCTGGTGTTCGCGCTGGGTGCGGGCATCTCGATCTACGAGGGCGTCTCGCAGCTGCGCGACCCTCACCCGATAAAGAACGTGGTGGTCAACTACGTGGTGCTGGCGCTGGCGATCGTCTTCGAGGGCTTCGCGTGGGCCATCGCGTTTCGTGAGTTTCGCCGCACCAAGGGTGACTGGGGCTATTTCGAGGCTGTCAGCAAAGGCAAGGACCCGGTGCTGTTCGTGGTGCTGTTCGAGGACTCGGCGGCCATGGCCGGCCTGCTGGTGGCGCTGCTCGGCGTCGCCCTCACCCAGGCCACCGGCAACCTGCTGTTCGACGGCGCCGCCTCGGTGACCATCGGCCTGATCCTCGCCGGCACCGCGGCGTGGCTCGCCTACGAGACCAAGGGCCTGTTGATCGGCGAGAGCGCCAACCGCCAGGTAGTGGACGGCATCCGCGATCTCGCCCAGGCCATCCCCGAGATCGACAGGGTCAACGAAGTGCTGACCATGCACATGGGCCCGGAATTCATCCTGGCGAACCTGAGCGTCAGCTTCCGCCCCGGCCTCGACGTCGGCAAGGTCGAGAGCACCGTCGCCGCGCTCGACCGGCGGGTGAAGCAGGCCTTCCCGCGCGTGAAACGCGTTTTCATCGAGGCCGAGGCCCGCGTCTGACTTCCGGGTCGTCGGCCGATTTTACGACGCGCCCGTTCGGCGCTGCCGCCGGCGCCGGTAAGTACATGTTTTATCAGCGGTTGGTGGATTGGGCACGATAATCGCTTCATGACGGTCACACCGCGGGTGGCAACACCAACGGTCGACGGCACGGGCTCCCCAGAAGAGCCGGTCCGTCAAGCCTCGGCCAACTTTGTGACATGCTCCACCCCGGTGGAGCATTTTTTTTGTGCCTGCCCGGCCCCGCGGGAGCGGGCGCGTCACCCCTCGAAGGCGACCGCGACGCCGCTCGGCGAAGGCGGATCGAAGAGCCCGTCGCCCTCGCCGCCGTTCCCCGTCGAGGTGAAGTCGAACAGCGCCGGGTCCAGCAGGTGGGAGGGTACGGCGTTGCGCAGGCTGCGAAAGATGATCTCGTCGCGATCCGGGTAGCGCGCGCGCCACGCCGCCAGCATGCGCTTGATCTCGACCCGCTGCAGGTTGTCCTGCGACCCGCACAGGTTGCACGGGATGATCGGGTAGGCGCGCGCCCGCGCGTAGCGGGCGATGTCGGCCTCGGCACAGTAGGCGAGCGGGCGGATCACCACGTGCTGCCCGTCGTCGCTGCGCAACCTCGGCGGCATCGCCTTCAGCCGCCCGCCGAAGAACAGGTTCAGGAAGAACGTCTCGACGATGTCGTCACGGTGGTGGCCGAGCGCGATCTTGGTCGCGCCGAGTTCGCGCGCCGTGCGGTAGATGATGCCGCGGCGCAGCCGCGAGCACAGCGAGCAGGTGGTCTTGCCCGGTGCGACCTTCTGCTGGACGATCGAGTAGGTGTCCTCGGTCACGATCCGGTACGCCACGCCGAGCGTGTCGAGGTAGTCGGGCAGCACCTGCGCGGGGAAGCCGGGCTGCTTCTGATCCAGGTTCATCGCGATCAGCTCGAAGCTCACCGGCGCGCGCTCGCGCAACGCGCGCAGCACGTCGAGCAGCGTGTAGGAGTCCTTGCCGCCGCTCAGGCAGACGAGCACCCGGTCGCCCTGCTCGATCATGCCGAAATCGCCGATGGCCTGGCCGGCGAGGCGCTGCAGGCGCCGCTCGAGGCGCTTGAAGTTGGTCGAACGGGGGGCCGCGCGGGCGGTGGAACCAGGCGCCGCCCCGGGGGCGGGGCCGTGTGTCGGCGACGCTTGCATGGGCGCGCATGGTAGCACAGCGCCCGGCGGCCGAGACGCACCCGGCGCGCTGCTCGTAGGCAAGACCGGTCGCGGTCGGTACCATGCGCGCATGGCCATCAAGATCGCGATAGAACACCACAC
>JBFJWO010000418.1:0-4902 GCA_041623575.1 Gammaproteobacteria bacterium | reverse complement strand
CGGCGCACGAAGGCGCCGTGAAGGACCCGGAGCTGTGGCGGCCGAAGACCCGCGAGACCGCCGATCATTCCATGCCGGTCGCGGTCGCCATGGCGCTGCTGGACGGGCAGGTGAGCCCGCGCAGCTTCGAAGGCGGGCGCTTCCTGGACGCGGATGTGCTGGCGCTGATCGGGCGGACCACCGTCGACGTGCTGGACGAGTTCTCCGCGCAGACGCCGCAGGTCAGGAATTGCCGCATCACCGCCCGGCTGCTCGGCGGCGGCGAAGTGAGCGCCCACCGCGCGGTTTCGCTGGAGGACATCGAGCGCGGCATCAGCGACCGCGACCTGGAGGAGAAATTCCGTGCCTGCACGGGCGATACGCTGGACGAGGCACGCCAGCAGGCGTTCCTGGCCGAGGCCGGCCGGCTCGACGAGCTGGCGTGCGTCGACGGCCTGCTGGACCTGCTCGAGCTATGAGCGGCGCACCGGGCAACCATCGGCACGCACCCCGAGGCGCCGCGCGCACGTGACCGGGACCCGCGAAGACATCGCCGCCGACGCCCGGGCCGCCTACGAGGTCCTGGCCGCGGGCGGCATCGCCATCCTGCCGATGGATGTCGGCTACTCGTTGATCGGCGGCTCGGCGCGCGCGCTGCGTACCATTTTCGAGACCAAGGGGCGCGGGCCGTCGAAACTGAACGCCATGCTCGGTGACAGCGTGCTGCAACGCGAGCTGCACGTGCTCGACACCCGGGGCCGGGAGGTGGTGGAAGCGCTCACCGTGGACTACGACCTGCCGCTGGGTGCCATCGCGCCCGCCCGCCTGGACCACCCGCTGCTGCGGGCGATGGAGGCCGACGCGCTGGCGCAGAGCAGCAAGGCGGGCACCGTGCTGATGCTGCTGAACGCCGGAGCGTTCCACGCCGAGATCTGCCGCGCGAGCCGCGAGGGCGGACATCCCCTGTTCGGCTCGAGCGCCAACCTGACCCTCACCGGCACCAAGTTCCGGGTCGACGACATCGAGCCGCAGATAAAGTCCATTGCCGATATCGTGATCGATCACGGCCTGCGCAAGTTCCACCTCTACGATGCTTCCTCGACGCTGCTGGATCTCGCGACCCTGGAAGTGGTGCGCTTCGGAAGCTGTTACGAGCTCATCGCCGACGTGTTGAAACGCCACTTCTCGATCGATCTGCCGCGCCCGCCGGCCGGGCGCATTCGCGAGATCTACCAGCGCCCGGCTGCGGCAACGCGCCGCGCCCGGGCGGGAGCCTGACGTGCCGCTGCCGCCGCGCGATCGCGACCAACGCCTGCAGGGCCCGCTGGCCGGGGTGCGGATCATCGAGATGGGGCAACTCCTGGCGGGGCCGTTCGCCGCCTCGCGACTGGCCGATTTCGGCGCCGAGGTCATCAAGGTCGAGCCGCCCGGCAAGGGCGACCCGTTGCGCGTGTGGGGACACCACCGGTTCCGCGACCAGGGTCTGTGGTGGCCGGTGATGGGGCGCAACAAGAAATCGGTGACGGCGAACCTGCGCGATCCGCGCGGCCAGCAGCTGGTCCGCCGGCTGGTGGCCGACGCCGACGCGCTGATCGAGAACTTCAAGCCCGGCACGCTGGAGAGCTGGGGGCTCGGGCCGGAGGTGCTGCACGCGGTCAACCCGGGCCTGATCATCACCCGTATCTCGGGCTACGGGCAGGACGGCCCGTACGCGGACCGTCCCGGCTTCGCCAGCGCCGGGGAGGCGCTCGGCGGCCTGCGCTACATCAACGGCTATCCCGATCAGCCGCCGCCGCGCGCCGGCATCTCGCTGGGCGACACCCTGACCGGCATGTTCGCCGCCCAGGGCCTGTTGATGGCGCTCTACCGGCGCGACGCGCTCGGCGGCGGGCAGGGCCAGGTGATCGATGCCGCGATCAGCGAGGCCTGCTTCAGCTTCATGGAGAGCGCGCTGCCCGAGTACGACAAGCTCGGGGTCGTGCGCGAGCCGAGCGGCACCGGGCTCGCGAACATCGCGCCGTCCAACATCTATCGCTCCAGCGACGGCAAGTGGGTGATCATCGCGGCCAACTTCGACCCGATGTTCGTGCGCCTGTGCGAGGCCATCGGCCGCCCGGAGCTGGCTGCCGACGAGAAGTTCTCCGACCACCTGGCGCGCGGGCGCAACGCCGCCGAGCTCGACGGGCTCATCGGCGAGTGGGCGGCCGCCCGCAGTGCCGCCGAGATCACCGAGACCCTCAACGCTCACAGTGTCGTGGTCGGGCCGATCTACAGCATCGCCGACATCGCCCACGACCCGCACTTTCGGGCGCGCGGCATGATCCAGCGCGTCGAGGACGAGCGTTACGACGAGCTGGCGGTTCCGGGGTTCGTGCCGAAATTCAGCAACGAGCAGCCGGCGGTGGCGTGGCTCGGCCGCGATCGGCCGGGCGCCGACAACGACGAGGTCTACCGCGGCATGCTGCAAATGAGCGCCGGGGAACTCGAGGAACTGCAACGCGAGGGCGTGATCTGATGACCGTTTCCCGAATCGACATCTGCGAGGTCGGCCCGCGCGACGGCCTGCAGAGCGAGGCCCGGCACTGGAGCGTGGACGAGCGCATCGAGCTCATCGAGCGCCTCGCGCGGACCGGCGTGCGCACGATAGAGGCCGCGAGCTTCGTCGACCCGCGCCGGGTGCCGCAGATGGCGGGCGCCGAGGAGGTGATGAACGGCATCACCCGCCGCGCCGGCGTGCGCTACGCGGGACTGGCGCTGAACATGCGCGGCGTCGAGCGGGCGCTGCGCGCGGGCGTGTCCGAGGTGCGCTGCGCGGTGGTGGCGAGCGAGACCTTCAATCAGCGCAACAACGGCTGCTCCACGCACGACACGCTGTCGCAGTTCGCGACCATCGCCGCCGAGGTCAAGGCCGCGGGCGTGCATCTCTCGATGGGTGTCGCGGCGGCCTTCGGCTGCCCGTTCGAGGGGGCCGTGGACGCGCAGCGCGTGGTTGCGCTGGTGCAGCGCCTGGCCGACATGGGCGCCGACGATCTGTGGCTGGCCGACACCATCGGCGCGGCGTCGCCGCGCCAGGTCCGCGAGCTGTTTGGCGGCGTGCGCACAGCGCTAGGCGCCGAGGTGGCCCTGGGCGGCCATTTCCACAACACGCGCAACGGCGGCTACGCGAACGCGATCGCGGCGCTGGAGGAGGGCGCTGCCTTCCTGGACAGCTCTATCGGCGGTATCGGCGGATGTCCGTTCGCACCGCGCGCCACGGGCAACATCGCGACCGAGGACCTGTGCCACCTGCTCGGCAACATGGGCGTGGCGACCGGCACCGACCTCGAGCAGCTGATCGCGATCGCGCAGTGGACGGAATCGATGATCGGCGGCACCGTCCCCGGCATGGTGATGAAGGCCGGGGCCTTCGCCCAGCCGACGCACGGGGCGGCGCCATGAGCATGTTCGCCGGGCGGGACGTGGCGGGCGACGCCCGGCGCGCGTTCGACGTGGTCGCCGGCGGCGGAATCGTGGTGTTTCCCACCGTCGTCGGCTACGCGGTGATCGGCCACACCGACGAGGCCATCGCACGGATCTTCGAAGCCAAGCGGCGCAGCTTCGACAAGCCGTGCGGCTGGTTCGGGAACTGGGACCTGTTCAACGAGGTCATCGACGTGGACGACGCGACCCGCGCCCTGGTGGACGCCATCGTCCACGGGCGCGGCCTGCCGTTCTCGCTGGTGGCGCCGTTCCGCCCGGGCAACGCTTACATCGGCTCGCTGGGCGCGTTCGCGTTGCGCAACGCGAGCAAGCCCGACGGCACGATCGACCTGCTGTTGAACGCCGGCGAACTGCACACCGCGATCGCCACGCTGGCGCGCCGGCACAACATGGCCGTGGTCGGGTCGTCGGCCAACCAGTCGCTGACCGGCAGCAAGTTCCGCCTGCAGGACGTGGAATCCGAGGTGCTCGAGGCGGCCGGGTTGTGTATCGACTACGGCCTGTGCACGTACCACAACGAGCGCGGCCTCGGCAGCACGATCGTCGACCTGCGCGATCTGCGCACCCTGCGTCTCGGCTGCGTCTACGACGAGATCTGCGAGGTCGTCGAGCAGCACGCCGGCGTCGATCTCAGGGCCATCGCGGGCTAGGCGCGCCGACGGCGGCGATCGCGGCCCTTACCTGACCTGCTGCGCGGCGGCTGTTTCGCCCGCGAGGCGGCCCAAGGTCACGGCGCTCAGCAAGCCGTTGCCGGACAGGTACCCCGCGACATCGGGTCCCGACACGCCCACCGCCGCACCGCCGCCGGCATAGAGATTGGGCAGCGCGCCGGTGCCGCCACGGCGCAGGACCCGCGCGCAATCGTCCACGCGCAGTCCGCCCTGCGTGTGGAACAGGGCGCCGGTGACCTTGACCGCGAAGTAGGGTGCCTGCAACGCCGGCGTGGCGGCCAGGTCCCGGCCGAAGCGGTCGCGGCCGTCGCCCGCCGTCTCGGCAATGCTGGCCGCCAGCGCGCCGGGCGGCAGTCGCAGCACCCCGGCAAGCTGCGCCACGCTGTCCGCGCTGCGCACGGCCCCGCAGGCCAGCGCGGTGCGGTAGTCCTCGAATTGCCGCCCCAGCCGGTCCAGGCGTTCGTCGAAGATGTTCCAGGCGACGCCACCGGGTTGCGCCAGCACCGCCAGGGTCTGCTCCGAGTAACCCTGGTGCTCGTTGGAGAAGCGCTCGCCGAGCGCGTTGACCTGGATGCCGCCCTCCATCATCAGCGCCCAGGTGATGAGAATGCCGTGCGGCGTGGCCACCGAGCCGTGACCCTGGAAGGCGCCCATGTGCAGCGTCTCGCCGCCCAGCGCCTCGCCCCACGACGCGGCGTCGCCCCGGTTGCCGGCGTGGCCGAAGTAGAGCGCCTCCGCCATCTCGGGAATGTGGCGCGCCACCAGTTCCCGG
>JBFJWO010000417.1:0-4904 GCA_041623575.1 Gammaproteobacteria bacterium | reverse complement strand
GCGGCGGCGCCTCGTGCCCGGTGCGGCTCATCGCCGGGCCGCGCCCGCGCCGGGTCGGGGCGCAATCGGTACCTTCGAATACCGCGGCCGCGGCGTCGAGACCGCGGCGGCAACGGCGAATAGTGCGTTGCCGGCTCGCAAGCGCGGGCCGGGAAGATCGGCGATGAGCGGCCTCACGGTCGTGCTCCCCTGGTGCATGACGGCGAGGTCATTGTAGGCACGCAAACCGCGGATTGCGCCATCGTTGAGGCGCCGCGACGATTCCCCCTGATCGAAGGCGCGGTTCGCAGGCGTCGGGGTCGTTCGCGTGACGTCGATCCGGCCGTCGTGCTTCACGAGTCGACAGGACGCGCGTGCGTGCTGCGCCGAAACCGGGCGTGCGCTCGGGTTGGCGTTGTCGCGCGCGCTGACAGTGCGCCTGCGCGGTGACGGCGGACCGTTGCCTGGCCCTGAACGGCGGCGTATGCTGCGACGCGACTGCGCTGAGGCTCATTCGCGCTGCGAACGGCTTTGCGACTCGTACCCCCAACAAGAGGGCGACGGCGATGCTTGTGGCCGCGCTCGTCCGGTTGGGCGCCTGCCACTGCCTGGTACCGGTCTCACTGGTCGTTTCACCGCTCCCGGGCAGGGGCTCTCCCGACATCCGGCGGTGAGAGGTACGACCGGGTCTCGCGACTCGAGGGACACCGGGCGGGCCGACCCGACATCTCGCCGGTGGGCGGGGCGCCCGTCGCCACGCTGTTCGCGGCGTTGTGAAACCCTCCCGGCTTCGAGCAGGCCGATCACGCGGTAACGCCCATGGAAAGACACCAGGTGCTGCTGGTCGAGGACGACGACAATACCCGCGAGCGCCTGGCGCGTATCGTCGACGCACACGCACGACTCGAGATCGTGGCCGCGGTGGCGACGCTGGCCGAGGCCCGCACCGCGCTTGCGGCGCAGGACCCGCGGGTGCTGCTGGTCGATATCGGCCTCCCGGACGGCAACGGTATCGAACTGATCCGTGAGGCGCGCGACAGCCACCCGCGCGCCGAAGCCATGGTGATCACGGTGTTCGCCGACGAGCAGCACGTGGTCGCGGCGCTCGAGGCCGGGGCCGGCGGCTACCTGCTGAAAGACGGCAGCTCGGAGTACGTCGCCGAATCCATTCTGCAACTCGTTGCCGGCGGTTCGCCGATCAGTGCCGCGATCGCGCGTCACCTGCTCAAGCGCTTTCGCAAGCCGACGGCGCCGCCGGGCGAGGCGACGCCGCTGACCGCGCGCGAAGGCGAGGTGCTGGAACTGGTCGCCAAGGGCTTCGCCTACGCCGAGATCGCCGACATGCTCGGCATGTCGGTCAACACGCTCACCTCCCACATCAAGCACATCTACCGCAAGCTCGAGGTCCGTTCGCGCGGCGAGGCGGTGTTCGAGGCGTTGCAACGCGGGCTGCTGGAGCCGCCGCACTGATGCAGCGCGGTCATCTCTGGCTCGCCCTGCGCTGGCTGGCGGTGGCGGCGGCAGTGGTGGCGATCAGCGTGGCGGTGTTCGAGTTGCACCGCGCCGACATCCCGAAGAACGCGCTCAGCCTGACGCAGGCGGAGTTTCTGCCGAGCGACGCGGACGAACCGCCCGGCGCCGGACCGTGGATGCCCGTCGACCTGCCCGACGACTGGCGCTTGCGCGCAGGCGACGCACGCCAGGGCTGGTACCGCTTCGCCCTGCACCTCAATGTGCCGCCGAACCGGCTGTGGGGCCTTTACCTGCCGAGCCTCAACATGAACGCCGGCGCCTGGCTGAACGGGAAACTGCTCGGCGACGGCGGGCGTTTCACCGACCCGCTGGCGCGCAACTGGAACCGCCCGCTTTACTTCGCTATTCCCAACGGCTTGCTGCGACCGGGTGAGAACACCGTGTACATCCGGCTCGCCACGCAACCCGCGTTGTCCGGGCTGCTGGGGCCGGTGCACCTCGGCCCCGCCGCCGACCTGCAGCCGGTGCACGCCAGACGGCTGTTGTTGCGCTACACACTGAGCCAGGTGATCGTCATCGTGCTCTTCGCGGTCGGCCTGTTCATAGCCGCGCTGTGGTATCAGCGCCGGCACGACACCCTGTACCTGTGGTTCGCGGTCGCGATGTGGGTGTGGGGGTTGCACAACCTGAATTTCATCGCGATCGACATTGCGTTGCCGGCGCGCGCCTGGGACTGGGCGATGTTCGTGTCTTTGAACGCGTTCGCCATCGTGGCCACGCTGTTCGTGCACCGCTTCCTCGGCCTGCGGCGCGTCCGACTGGAGCGCGCACTGTTTGCGCTGGGCGCCGCGCTGGCCGTGATGCTGGCGGTCGTCGACGAGCGTGCGTTCTACGTGCTCGGCGCGCGGGTCGGCGATACGCTGACTCTGCTGCTGGGCCTCTATCCGGTCGGCCTGTTGCTCCTGCACTTCTGGCGCAGCGCGCGCCTGGACGTGTTGCTCCTGCTGATGTCCGGCATGCTGCTGGTGGTGTTCGGAACGCACGATCTGCTCGTCGTCAACCATGTCCTCTCGCGCGAGGACGGCTTCGTCATGCACTACAGCGCCCCGCTCGTGCTGGCCGTGTTTGCGGCCATCCTGGTGCGTCGCTTCGCCGCCGCGCTGAACGAGTCCGAGGCGCTCAATCGCGAACTCGAGCAACGCATCGCGGCGAAGACCCACGAGCTGACCAGGAATTACGAACGCCTCGGCATGCTGCAGCGCCAGCAGGTGCTGGCCGAAGAGCGTGCCCGCATCATGCGCGACATGCACGACGGCATGGGCGGACACCTGGTCTCCACGCTGGCGTTGGTCGATGGCGAGCACGTGCGCCCCGAGGCTGTGCGTGAAGCGCTGCGCGTGGCGCTGGACGACCTGCGCCTGATGATCGACTCCATGGAAGACGTGGGTGGCGACCTGACGGCAGTGCTCGGGATGCTGCGCGAGCGACTGGAGCCGCGGTTGCGCAGCGCCCGCATCCGCTTGCGCTGGCGGGTCGGGGAGTTGCCGTCGGTGGCGGATTTCGGGCCGCACAAGGCCCTGCAGGTGCTGCGTATCGTCCAGGAGGCGATCACCAACTCGTTGCGCCATGCCGGCGCCGGTTGCATCACGCTGTGTACCGGCACGGCGACGGCGGACGGACGCGAAGGCGTGTTCATCGAGGTGCAGGACGACGGCGCCGGGGTGGATGCGGCCCGGCCCCGGGGACGCGGGCTCGACAACATGGCTCGCCGCGCGCACAGCATCGGCGCCCGCCTCTCGGTTGACAGTGACGGCGACGGGACCCGCGTGCACCTGTGGCTGGCGCTCACGCCCTGCGCCGCGGGCAACCCGCCCGAAGACTAGGAACGGTTTCGCGAATGCAGCCCCGCCGTTGCGCGAACGGCCGGGGCACCGCAACCCGCCCGTATGCTCGATCCGCGGGCGCGACGCGGAGCTCGGTGTGCGATCGCCACGAGTGGCCGCGGGCGCTTCGGGTTCGGTATCTGACGCAATCCCGTTGTAGTGCTGCGCGATCGCGATATCCCAGGTTCGTGGGATAGGACACGAGCGGTAGCCAGGCCAGGCTTGTGTGCGCACGGTGAGGCGGGCACGCGCAGACGGGGGCATGGAGTGCGCTGGACAACCGGGAGTCTGTTGCTCTTGCTCACGCTGGCGCCCGGCCACGCCGGGGTCACGCGGCTGTTGGCGATACAGCCGCACGACGCCGATGGCCGTTACGTGCTGCGCGGCGAGTTCGGCCCTGACTGTGGGCGCTGTGAGGTGATTGTCGACTACGGCGGCGGATTGCGCTACTCGGCGGAGATCGAACGCTGGGAACCGTCGCGGGTACTCGCGCGCATCGCGGACCTCAATGCCGGGCTGGACGTGCGCGTTCGGGTGCAGGCCGGCGCCGGTGCCAGCGAGTGGCTCGCATTGCGCCTGGCCCGCGTGGTCGTGCCGCGCCCCGTGCTCGACGGGCCGGTCGAATCCGACTGGCTGCGCCCGGGTAGTTTCGTCGAGCGCCATCACGACCTGGCGGTCGGCGACAAGGGCGAGGAACGGTTCGAGGTCGGCGCGCCGGCCCCGGCCTGCGGCAAGCGCGCGGCGTTGTTCGATCACGCGCGGATCGTCTATGTCGAGCGGCGTTTTGGCGAAGCCCGGATCGTCGCATCGCCCCCGCCCGGTTGCAGCACCTGCCCGCCGCTCACCGTGCGCTGGTATCACGAGCCGACCGGACGCCTGACTTACCAGCTGCACGTCTACCGCCGCCTCGTCGAAGGCGCCTGCCGGCCACGGGTGCGGTAGCAACCGGGCCCACCGGCCGCGCCCGTGGCGCGTTCACGCGCCGCCTATCCCCAATTCCTGGGATACCCGGGCCGCGCTTGTTCGCCGACACTCCCGACCGGACCACGGACGAACGCCCCACACCACGGCGAGCCACCAGCGGCAAGGAGCAAGGATGATCGTCGACCTCGTTTCCCGACTCTGTCTGCCCGGCGCGGTGATGCTGCTCGTCGGCGCCTGTACCGGCGGCAGCGACCCGCAGGTCGACGCTGCCCCGCCGGCCACGGCCTTGCGCCTCGGCTTCGCCGTCAAGCAGCTGCGTTTCTCCTGGGACGCATCGATCGAAGCCGACCGCTACCGCCTGTTCGAGAACGCCGACGGTGCCTCCGGCTTCGAGCAGATCGGGGCAGAACTCGGCGCCGGGACCACCAGTGCCGCCGTCGACAAAGCGGTGCATCGTCACGACTGGGCGAATGCGCGCTACCTGCTCGAGGCCTGTAACCAACGTGGCTGTACGGCCTCCGCCGAAGTCACCTCGCGCGAAGGCATGTTGCCGTCGATCGGCTACCTCAAACCCGCGCTCACGGCCGGCGGGGAGCGATTCGGTCACGCACTCGCCATCAGCCGCGACGGAAACACGCTCGCCGT
>JBFJWO010000416.1:0-4908 GCA_041623575.1 Gammaproteobacteria bacterium | reverse complement strand
TCCAACGGCGTGGCCGCGTTGCTCGAACTCGCGCTCGGCCCCCACGACCCGGGGCGGGGTGCGGCGCTGTTCGAGCGCTACCTCGAGCTCTACCGGCTCGACCTGGCGCGCGAGTCGGTGCTGTTCCCGGGCATCGAGGCGCTGCTGCAAGGCCACGAGCGACGCGGGCTGCCGTGGGGCGTGGTGACCAACAAGCCCGCGCACCTCAGCGAGCCGCTGCTCGCCGCCCTGGGACTGGCGGGGCGCGCGGCGTGTATCGTCAGCGGTGACACCACCACGCAACCGAAACCGCACCCCGCGCCGCTGCTGCACGCGAGCCGCCTGCTCGACCACCCGCCCGCCGAATGCCTGTACGCCGGCGACGCGCAGAACGACGTGCGGGCCGGCCGGGCGGCCGGGATGTTTACCGTGGTCGCCGCCTACGGCTACATCGACGACCCCGGCCGGATCGCCGCCTGGGCGCCCGACGCGGTGATCTCGCACCCGGGCGAGCTGCTCGGCCTGCTGGGCGGTGAGGCGTGCCGGGCGTGATCGCCGACGAACGCCTGTTGCTCGCCCTCGGCGGGCTGCTGGCGCTGGCCGTGGCGGTGCTCCTCACCTGGTCGCTGGCACAGCGCCGCGTGCGCGAGCTGGAGCAGGAGAATACGCGCCTGCGCGCCGGGCTCGAGGCCGAACGCCGCCTCGCCCGGCGACTGGAGACCAGCACCGCGCGCGACCGACAGGCACTGTCGGACCACTTCGCCGCGCTCTCCGGGGCGGCGCTGCGGCGCAACAGCGGCACGTTCCTGAAGCTCGCCCGCGAAAGTCTCAAGCAGCACCACGTGCGCGCGCAGGCCGACCTCGCCGAACGCGAGAAGTCGATCGACGCGCTGGTGGGACCGATTCGCGACGCGCTGGACAAGACCGAGCAGCAGATTCGCCAGATCGAGAAGGAGCGGCGCGAAGCCTACGGTGCCCTGACGCGCCATCTCGAATCGCTGGCCGAGACCCAGAGCCAGCTGCACGGCGAGACCCGCAACCTGGTCCAGGCACTGCGCCGCCCGGAGGTGCGCGGGCAGTGGGGCGAGCTGACCCTGCGCCGGCTCGTGGAGCTCGCGGGCATGGTCGCGCATTGCGACTTCGTCGAGCAGCCGCGCGTGGCCGGCGACGAGGGCAACCGCCGTCCCGACATGGTCGTGCACCTGCCCGAGGGGCGCCAGATCGTGGTCGACGCCAAAACGCCGCTCGACGCCTACCTGAACGCCATGGAGTTGCAGGGCGGCGAGCAACGCGCGGCGTTCGCCGCCCACGCGCGCAATCTGCGCACGCGCATCCGCGAACTGGCCGACAAGCAGTACTGGTCGCAGTTCCCCGACACCCCGGAGTTCGTGGTGATGTTCATTCCCGGCGAGCAGTTCCTGAGCGCCGCCCTCGACGTCGATCGCTCGCTGCAGGAAAGCGCCCTCGCCCAGCGCGTGGTGCTGGCGACGCCGAACAACTTCGTGGCCCTGCTGAAGACCATCGCCTTCGGCTGGCGCCAGCAGTCGATCACCGAGAACGCCGAGCAGATCCGCCGCCTCGGGGAGGACCTGCACGGGCGGCTCGCGACCTTCTTCGATCACCTGACGCGCAGCGGCAAGGCCCTCAACAACGCCGTCGAGAGCTACAACCGCGCGGTCGGCTCGCTCGAGCGCCAGGTGCTGCCCGGCGCCCGGCGCTTCACCGAGCTCGGGATCCAGGCGAAGAAGACCCTCGAAGCGCCCGGCGAGGCCACGGCGCGAGCCCGCGAGGCACAGGACCTGCCCGCAGCGGACGCCTCGCTGGTCGGCGATTCGAGGGCGGGCACCGGGACCACGCCGCCCGCCGCGACTGACACCACCGACGAGGCCGCGGCCGGGACGCCCGCCGGCGAGCGGAGCCCGCGATGAGCGAAGGGGCCGGGGACGGGCTCGAGGCGGCGTGGGACTACGTTCCGGGACCCACGGCGCTCGACGGGCGCAACATCCTGATCAGCGGTGCCACCGGCGCGCTCGGCAGCGCCCTGGCAACGGCCTGCGCCGCGGCCGGTGCGACCACCATCCTGGTCGGCCGTAACGTGGCCGCGCTCGAGTCGTTGTACGACCGCATCGAGAGCGCGGGCGGCCCGCAGCCCGCGATTCTCCCGGTCGACTTCGCCGGCGCGGCGCCGGGCGACTACCGGCAGGTGAGCGATGCGCTGAGCGGCCCGTTCGCACGCCTCGACGGGCTGGCCCACGTCGCCGGCACGCTCGGGCAACTGAGTCCTGCGACGCACCTCGATCCCGCCCAGTGGCAGCGCACGGTGGCCGTGAACCTGCAGGCGCCGCTGTTGCTGACGCAGGCGTGTTTCGCCGCGCTCGGGAACGCCCCGGACGCGAGCGTGGTGTTCGCGCTGGATGCGAAGACGCGCGCCTATTGGGGCGGTTACGGAGTAGCCAAGGCGGGACTGCAGGCGTTCGCGCAGGTGCTGGCCGACGAGTGGGAGGAGAACGGCCCGCGGGTCAACGCGGTCGACCCCGGGCCCATGCGCTCGGGGCTGCGCCGCGCCGCCTACCCGGCGGAGGATCCCCGCCGGCTCGCCGACGCCGGGCAACGCGTCGCGCCCTTCCTCTACCTGCTCGGTGCCGACTGCCGGGGTGCGAGCGGCAAGCTGTTGCGGTTCGGGGCGCCGCCCGCGACGCTCGCCAGCGCGGGCTGAGCCGGGTTCGCCGCGTCGCCTAGACCATGTCCAGCAACTGGCGCGGCGTGCAGTTCCAATCGCCCAGGTAGATCTGCTGGTCGAGTTCCACGTAGCCTTCCTGGAAGCGCACGCGCTTGCCGTTCTCGACCACGAAGGTGCCGTTGGTGGAGTTGAGGTCCTTGAGGTACAGGCGCCCGTTCAGCACGTCCAGTTCGGCGTGCACGTTGCTGACGGTGTCGTGGTTTACCCACAATTGGGCGGTGCGGCGGTCGCGTCGCGCGGCGGGTCCGAGCCGCGGTCCCCGGCGCCGGTCCTTGCGCCCGATGGTGTAAGTGCCGTTCTCCAACGCTCCTTTCCCCTGGTCGTTCTTTTCTTTTAGCGCCTGCTCGACCGCGGCCGCATTATACACGCCGGAATCGACCGCGTGATTGACGAATTTTCCGCGACGCGGATCAAACTTCCGCGCGATGATGGTGCGCATTTTCTGAGTGCCCACAGCACTTCTCCCGATACTTGATCAACCTCGAATCGACACTTTCCCGAGCGCCTCGCGGCGCGTCACGAACACGCCGCTGCCGCCGCCCTGCAGGCGTGGCCAGGTCACGCGCAAACCCGGGAACTCGCGGCGGAACTCCCGGGAGAAATCGCCCACCTCGACGACCAGTACGCCGTCGGCGGCCAGGTGCCTCTCTGCCTCTTGCACTATCCGTGCCACGACGTCCATGCCGCTGCCCCCGCCGTCGAGCGCCAGGCGCGGTTCCCGCCGCAGTTCCTCCGGCAGCGCCGCCACCACCCGGCTCGGGACGTACGGCGGGTTGCTGACGATCAGGTCGTAGCGCTCGCCGGCGAGGGCGTCGAACACGTTCGAGCGCAGCACACGAACCCGTCCCTGCACCCGGTGACGGGCGACGTTTTCGCGCGCCACCTGCAACGCCCCGGGGTCGATGTCGCAGGCGTCCACCCGGGCTTGCGGGAACGCCATGGCGCAAGCCACGGCGATGCACCCGCAGCCGGTGCAAAGGTCGAGGATGCGGCGCACCCGGCTCGCCCGGCACCAGGGGCCGAAGCGGCGCCGGATCAGCTCGGCGATCGGCGAGCGCGGCACGATCACGCGTTCGTCGACGGCGAACTCGAGCCCGCAGAACCAGGCGCTCCCGGTCAGGTACGCCGCCGGGCGGCGGGTGCGGATGCGCTGCTCGACCAGGTGCTGCACGCGGCGAGCCTCGCCGGGGCGCAAGGCACGCCCGGGGTCGGCGAGCGGGCGCTCCACCGGTTCGCCGAGACCGTGGGCGAGCAACCAGGCGGCCTCGTCGTGGGCGTTGTCGGTGCCCTGGGCAAAACACAGGCCGGCCCGCTCGAGCGCTGCCCGCGCCCACAGCAGGAGTTCTTTCGGCGTCGCCGCCTGAGGCACAGGCTCGGGCATGGTCGGTTTGCACGGGCTCGCGGGTCCGGCCAGAATTGGCCGCGCCGAAATCATACAGGAGGCGACGTGCCTGGCCCCACGATCCCCCGTGCCCAACGCCTGAGCGCGGCCTTGCTGCACGTGCTGCCCCATCACCTGATCTCGCGCGCGATCTTCTACCTCACGCGCCGGCGCTCGCCGCTGACGCCGGCGGCGATCCGCTGGTTCGTGCGCCGCTACGGCGTCGACCTCGACGAGGCGGAGCAAGCCGACGCGGCCGCCTACCCGACGTTCAACGCGTTCTTCACCCGGGCGTTGCGCCCCGGTGCGCGGCCGCTGGCGGCGGGCGACAGGACCGTGCTGTGCCCGGTGGACGGCACCGTGTCCGCGCTCGGCACGATCCACGCCGATCGCATCATCCAGGCCAAGGCACTCGACTACAGCGTGGCCGCGCTGCTCGGTGACGAGCGCCTGGCCGAGGCGTTCCAGGGCGGACGCTTCGCCACCCTGTACCTGTCTCCGCGCGACTATCATCGCGTGCACATGCCGCTCGCCGGGACCCTGCAGCAGATGCGCTACATCCCCGGGCGGCTGTTCAGCGTGGCGCCGGTCACGGTGGACAGCATTCCGGGCCTGTTCACGCGCAACGAACGCGTCGTCAGCGTGTTCCGGACCGACGCCGGACCGTTGGCGATGGTGCTGGTCGGGGCCATCAACGTGGCCGCCATCGAGACCGTGTGGAGCGGGCTGATCACCCCGCCACGCGGGCGGCGCGTGCAGGACTGGCACTACCCCGAGGGCGAGGGTCCCGACCTCGCGCGCGGCGCCG
>JBFJWO010000415.1:0-4928 GCA_041623575.1 Gammaproteobacteria bacterium | reverse complement strand
GCCGCGAATCGCGTCGAAGGCAGGTGAGGTCTTGTTATTCCTTGGGCGCGCGGAACGACTCGTGACAGCCTTTGCAGCCGTCGCCGACCCCGCCCATGGCACCCTTCATGGCGCCGAGGCCGTTGCCGGCCACCGAGGCCATCGTTTCCAGCGCCCTGGTCAGGTCCTGGTGCTTTTCGCTGACCTTGGGCCAGGTGGTCCAGATCTCCGGCTTCGCGCGGGTCTCGCCCTTGTGGCCCGGCACCTCGACGTCCGACCCCTTGGGCCACATCGCGGAGTTGTCCATGCGGGCGGCCAGCAGCAGGTTCTGCGCGGCGGCGTTCGCGGCCTTGGCGTCGTAGGGGGCATCGCCCTTGGCCATGGCACCCAGTTGGCCGAGGTTGAAGGAAAAGATCTGCATGTAGGCCTGGCGGGCCTTTATCTGCTTGTCGAAATCGCCGGCGATGCCCGCGGGGGCGCCGAGGCTCATTGCGAGTGCGATGCCGGTGATGGCAAGGGTCTTTTTCATCTGCTGGGGCCTCCAGGCCGGTAGCGGTGGTCGAGGAGCGCCAGTCTGTATTGCAGGATTCCGGATAACAACTCCTAAAAAAGCAGCTACCATGTGCGCCCATGCACAGCAATTGGAGCTGGAGCGACCTGCGCTACGTGCTCGCCGTGGCCAGGGAGGGTTCCGCCGCCGCCGCGGCCAGGGCGTTGCGGGTCAATCACTCGACGGTGGTGAGGCGGGTGCGCGCCTTCGAGGAGCAACTCGACATCCGCATTTTCGACCACCTCGCCAGCGGCTATCGTCTGACCTCGCAGGGGGAGATGTTCCTGGACGCCGCGCAGTCCATCGACAGCGTCGTGCAGGAACTCGGCCGCAAGGTCGTCGGCGGCGAGGACGAGCTGGCGGGCAACGTGCGCGTCACCACCACCGACAGCTTCGTGCCGCTGCTGGTGGAGGACCTCGCCGAGTTCCGCCGGACCTACCCGAAGGTGACACTCGACCTGATGATCACCAATCTGCGGCTCAACCTCGATGTGCTGGACGCCGACATCGCGATCCGCCCGACCCGCGATCCACCCGGGCAACTGGTCGGGCGGCGCATCTGCGATCTCGGGTTCGGCGTCTACGCGGCAACCACGCTGGTGGCGGAGGCCGGCGGCGTCGCGCCGGGCGAACTGCCCTGGCTGGGGATCGGCGGCCCGCTGGTCACGTCGAGCCTCGGGCGCTGGCTCGAAGGCACCGAGCTCGCTGGCCCGCCGGTCATGCGCTGCGACAGCTTCGTCAGCCTGCTGGCGTTCGCCGAGCGTGGTTGCGGGTGCGCCGTGCTGCCGTGCTGGATGGGCGACGGGTCGCCGCGACTGGTGCGCGTGCAACCCGGGCGGCTCGATTTCAGCAACCACCTGTGGCTGTTGCACCACAGCGACGTGCTGCGCTCGCGCCGGGTACGCACGGTCGCGGACTTCCTTGTCGACTCGTTGCGGGCCAAACGGGAGCTGCTGGAGGGCGACGAGGGGCAGGCGGGCCCCGGGCCCACGGGGTAGGGGGCGCCCGCAGCCCGGGTGCCGAGGAGGCTATACTGCGCGAACGCTCCCAGCCATTGGCTTTCCCAGGTGCGAGCGCCACGCGCCAGCCGCAAGGGGTGCCCCGTGACCCAGGACGTTCAGTTCGTGCCCGGTCAGCCGCAACACGCGCAGGCGCTCGCCGGCCTGCTCTACGAAAGCGCCCACGAGCTGATGGATTTCATGCACGGCTCGCGCGAGGACGCCGAGGCGGTGCTGCGGCAGTTGCTGCGCCGGCGATCGGGGCACTTCGGCTACGGCTTCTGCACGGTCATGATGAGCGCGGGCGAGGTGGCAGGCGTCGAGCTCGGCTACGATCGCGCGACGCTCTCCGCGCAGGACGTGCCGGGCGCGCTTGCCATGCTGCGCGCCGCCCGCGTAACGCGCTGGCCGCACCTCGTCGCCACGGTGGGTCGAGTGATCGCCGCCTACGTGTCGCCGCCCGCGCGCGATGCCTACTACATCAACAACATCGCCGTCGGCCAGGAGCGACGCGGGCAGGGCCTCGGCGAGGCGCTGCTCCTCCATGTGCTCGAGCGCGCGCGCGGTGCCGGCTACCGCTGCGTCGAGCTCGATGTCACCGAGGCCAACGCGGGCGCGATCCGTTTCTACCGGCGCCACGGGTTTCACGCCGTGAGCGAATCGGGCTCGCAGACGTTCGTGCGGCGCTACGGTCTGCCGCGCCTGAAGCGCATGCGCTGCCTGCTGGCCGGCGCCGGCGCGCAGGGGGTGGCGGCCTGGCACGGGACCAACGTCGTCGACGACGTCACCCGGCTCAACCCGGTCCGGGTCGAGGAATCTTACGCGCCCGGTAACACCGCGCAGCTGCAGCGCATGCTGCGTGACAACGACAGGCCGGTATCGATCGGCGGCGGGCGCTACAGCATGGGCGGGCACACGGCTCAGGCCGGGACCTTGCACATCGATCTGCGCGGCATGAACAGGGTGCTCTCGCTCGACGCCGACGCCGCCGTCATCCGGGTCGAGGCCGGCGCGCGCTGGCGTGACGTCCAGCGCGTGATCTCCGACTACGGGCTGGCGGTGAAAGTCATGCAGACCTATGCCGATTTCACCGTCGGCGGGTCGCTCAGCGTGAACTGCCACGGGCGCTACGTCGGGCTCGGGCCGATCGTTCTCACGGTGCGCTCGATTGCCCTGGTGCTGCACGACGGTGAACTCGTGCAGGCCTCGCCGACGCACAATGCCCGGGTGTTCTACGCCGCCATCGGCGGCTACGGGGCGCTCGGCATCATCGCCGAGGCGGAGCTCGAGCTGGCGGCGAACACGCGTATCGAGCGGCTCACCCGCAAGCTGCGCCTGGCGGACTATCCCGAGTACTTTCGCCGCAGTGTGCGCGACAACCGCGCCGCGGTGTTCCACAACACCGACCTGGTACCGCCCCGATTCACGCGGGGCAGGGCGATCACCTGGCAGGTGACCGACAAGGCGTTGACGAGCGTCGAGCGACCCGGTCGGCTGCGCCTGTACCTGGCCGAGAAGTACATGCTGTGGGCCATCACGGAGACGGCGGCCGGGCACCTGCGCCGCGAGTTCCTCTACGAGCCGCTGCTCTACCTGCGCCGCAAGGTGTCGATGCGCAACCACGAGGCCGACTACGACGTCGCCGAACTGGAGCCACTGTCGCGCACCCGCAGCACGTACGTGCTCCAGGAATACTTCGTGCCGGTCGCGCGGTTGACGGATTTCACCGAGCGGCTGGCGGCCATTTTCGCGCGTTACCGCGTCAAGGCGGTCAACGTTTCGGTGCGCCACGCCCACGCCGACCCGGGCTCCTGGCTGGCCTGGGCGCGCGAGGAGGTCTTCGCGCTGGTGCTTTACTACAAGCAGGGCACCGCGGAGCACGAGCGCGAGTGCGTGGCGGTGTGGACCCGCGAACTCGTCGATGCCGCGCTCGCCTGCGCCGGCACCTATTACCTGCCGTATCAACCGCATGCCCGCCACGACCAGTTCCACGCCGCCTACCCGCGCGCGCGCGAGTTGTTCACGCTGAAGGACGAGCTGGATCCCGGCTACCGGTTCCGCAACGTGTTGTGGGAAAAATACTACCGGCGCGCCGGGGAGGCGCCACGCTTCGGTACGCGCGCGACGCAGCACTCGGAGTTCCTGAGCGTGTACGGCGACACGCGCCAGCGCGACGATTTCTACCGCTTCCTGCAGACGGTCTATCACCTGTACCCGGAAGACCGCTTCCACGCGCTGATCATCGAGGCCTGCGAACGTCACGACAGCGACGCGGCTATCTACGCCCACGTCGCGGCGGGTGTGCGCGCGATCAAGCCGGTATTGTCCGAGTTGACCTACGCCTTGCCGGCGCTCGCCCGGCAGAAAGACGAGATGCGGCGCCAGACCGTGGAGATCGTCGGTGGGCGGCGCAATTTCGTGGGCTACCTGGAGATCGGCTCGACCGGCCGCTACGTCAAGCACCTGCGCAAGTCGCTCGGCATCGGCCCCAGGGTGTTCCTGAGCAACGACACCGCGCCGGACGACTCACCGGCGCAGGTGATGGAGCGCGGCGGCCTCAGGCAGACCGGGCGGTTCTTCCCGCTGAACGACTACGCGCCGATACCGCCCGGGCTGATCGCCGACGAGAGTCTCGACCTCGTGACCTGCTACATCGGCCTGCACCACTGCCCGCGCGAGCGCCTGGCGCCCTACATCGCATCCATCCGCCGCGTATTGCGCTGGGGCGGCTACTTCGTGCTGCGCGACCACGATGCGGGCAGTGAGCGCATGCGTAACTTCGCCTCGCTCGTGCACACGGTGTTCAACGCCGGGCTGGGGGTGAGCTGGGCGCGCGACCGCGAAGAGTTGCGGCTGTTCGAGGGCGTGGACTTCTGGGTGCAGGCGCTCGAGGCGCAGGGGTTCACCGATACCGGGCAACGGCTGTTGCAGGCGCACGACCCGTCGCTCAACACCCTGATGTGCTTCGTCAAGCACGGTTGACCCGGTGCGGGTGACAATGACCGTGCTGATGCCACGCGCCCGGTAGCGGGCACTTACAATGAGCCAACAAGCGCCCGGTGGCGGGCGCACGAAGGAGAGAGCCAGTGTTCGAGACCGCGGAAGTCGGCAACAAGCTCGACAAGCAGACGTACAAGGAGAGGGTGCCTGAACTGCGCGAGCAACTGCTGGAGGCCCAGCGTGAACTGCTCGCCTCGCCGGTACCGGCGGTCATCCTGTTCGCCGGCGTCGACGGCGCCGGCAAGCACGAGACGGTCAACGTCCTCAACGAGTGGCTGGACCCGCGCGCGACGATGACCCGGGCCTACGGCGCACCGACCGAGGAGGAAGCCAATCGCCCGGAGTACTGGCGCTACTGGCGCGACCTGCCGCCGCGCGGGCAGATCGGGCTGTTCCTCAGT
>JBFJWO010000414.1:0-4974 GCA_041623575.1 Gammaproteobacteria bacterium | reverse complement strand
GGTCTCGCCCGGTTCGCTGCACCCCGCCGACCCGCTCGAGCGGGCCCGTCACCGGGCCTGGATCGAATTCGCCTCGGCCGTGCTGGCCGACATCGCCGCTTTCTACAGCGCGCGCGACGAGGACGAGTTCCAGGCCCGGCGCGGGCTGTTGCGGGCGCGCTTCGGCTGGCTGGAGCGCCACCTGGGCGAGGGCCCGTATTTCGCCGGCGAGCGCTTCACGCTGGTCGATGCGGCCTTCGCGCCGGCGTTTCGCTACTTCGAGGTGTTCGCTCGACTCGGCGACTTCGCCTTCTTCGATCACACGCCGCGGGTGAGTCGCTACCGCGGCGCACTCGCCGCGCGTGCGAGCGTCGTCGCGGCGGTCGGCGCCGACTACGCGCAACGCCTGCTCGCCTTCATTGCCCGGCGCGGTGGCCGGCTTGCGGCGATGGTGGACGAGAGCGCCGCCGCCTGAGGGTTCAGTAGGGCACGTCGAGCGACGCGCACAGGTAACGCATGAACGGCCGAGCAGTGCGGAAACTCCCGGCCGTTCGCGCGAGGAAATCCGGCGCCAGGACCTGCTCGCGCGTCAGTTCCTCGATGGCGATGAAGTCCTTGCGCTTGAGGTCTTCGAGCAGCGGGTGATCGGCGGGGTAGCCGCGTGGCGCCCGGCGCAGCGAATCGCCGGCCAGGTGAAAGCGGGCGGCGAAGTCGCGGGCGTCGCGGGCGCGCCGCCAGGCAGCCGGGTTGTCGGCGATGAACTCGCGGATGCGGGCGAGCGCGGGCGGGGCCGGGTGCCAGATGCCGACCCCGAGAAAGCACTCGCGCGGGTCGAGGTGCACGTAGAACCCGGGCGCGTGCACGTCCTTGCCCTGGTTGTGGCGGAACTGGATGCCGACGTTGGTCTTGTAGGGGGTCTTGTCGCGGGCGAAGCGGGTGTCGCGATAGACGCGCATGAGCGACCCGCCGCTGCGTCGGGCCGAGGCGCGAAACTGCGGCGCGATACGCGCGAGCGGGGTGGCCATGGCCTCGATGAAGGCCAGCGCCGGCGCGCGCACCTCGCTTTCGTAGCGGTGCTTGTTGTCGTTGAACCACGCGCGCTCGTTGTTCGCCTCGAGTGCTTCGAGAAACGCGAACAGGCTCGGCGGAAAACGGAACTCGTCGGCCATGGCATATGGTAACCGTCCGACCCGGCGCGGCGCACCCGGCGGCGGATGCGCCCGCGGGTTCGGGGCAACCGACCGGGCGGTCGCCCGATCGGTTTGACGGGGCTGCGGCGCGTGTCGCAGACTCGGCCGTACCGCCCGTCCATCACCAGACCCCGAACCAGGAGGACCCATGCGTCAGCGCAAACTCGGCAGCAGCGATCTCGAGGTCTCGGCCATCGGCCTCGGCTGCATGGGCATGTCCATCGCCTACGGGGAGCACGACGAGGCCGAATCGGTGGCGACCATCGGCCGCGCCCTCGACCTCGGCATCAACCTGATCGACACCGCCGACATGTACGGCAACGGGGCCAACGAGGAACTGGTCGGGCGCGCGATCGCCGCGCGCCGTGACGAGGTGGTGCTGGCGACCAAGTTCGGCAACCGGCGCACGGCCGGCTCGGGCAAACCGGTGGACGGACGCCCGGCATACGCGTTGCAGGCTTGCGATGCGAGCCTGCGCCGCCTCGGCGTCGACGTCATAGACCTCTACTACCTGCACCGGGTCGACCCGGACGTGCCCATCGAGGACACCGTCGGCGCCATGGCCTCGCTGGTGGCGGCCGGCAAGGTCCGCGCCATCGGGCTCTCCGAGGCCGGCCCGGCCACGCTGCGCCGGGCGCACGCCGTGCACCCGATCGCGGCCCTGCAGACCGAGTACTCGTTGTGGACCCGCGACGTGGAAGCCGAGATCCTGCCGCTGTGCACGGAACTCGGTATCACCCTGGTTCCCTACAGCCCGCTCGGGCGTGGCTTTCTCACCGGCACCATTCGCCGTGCCGACGATCTCATCGCCGGCGACCGGCGCCACGATCACCCGCGTTTCTCCGCCGAGAACATCGCCCGCAACCGGGCGTTGCTCGCGGTGCTGGAGGAGATCGCCGCCGACCTCGGCTGCACGCCGAGCGGCGTGGCCCTGGCGTGGTTGCTGGGCAACCCGGCCGGTGTGGTGCCGATCCCCGGCACCCAGCGCCGCAAGTACGTCGAACTGAACGCTGCGGCGGTCGAGTTGACCCTGAGCGCCGCCCAACGTGCGCGCCTGGAAGAGGTGTTCAGGCCCGGGGTGACAGCCGGTCTGCGCTATCCCGAAAAGCAAATGGGTGGCCTCGGGCTTTGACCACCCCGGCGATGCACTCGCGGGCGGTGGCGGAGCTGCAGCGTGCCCTCGGCCGGCCCGGCTGGCTCGACGGCGACAACATGGCCGGTTATTGCGTCGACGTGAACGGCCGTCACCGCGGCGAGGCGTTGCTGGTGGCGCGCCCTGCCAGTACCGAGGAGGTCGTGCAGGTGGTCGAAGTGTGCCGCCGGCACGCGCTCGCCATCGTTCCCCAGGGTGGCAACACCAGTCTGTGCGGCGGCTCGGTGCCGCAGGGCAGGCGACCCACGGTGGTGTTGTCGCTCGCGCGCATGAACCGCGTGTTGTCGGTGGACCCGCAACGTTACGCGCTGACGGCCGAAGCCGGCTGCACGCTGCAGTCGCTGCACGACGCCGCCGCGGCGGTCGATCGCGAGTTCGCCATGGACTGGGGCGCGCGCGGCACCGCCACGGTCGGCGGCGGTATCTCCACCAACGCCGGCGGACTCAACGTGCTGCGGTTCGGCAACACGCGCGAGCAGGTGCTGGGCCTGGAGGTGGTGCTGGCGGACGGGCGCGTCTGGAACGGACTGCGCGCGTTGCGCAAGGACAGCACCGGCTATGACCTGAAACAGCTGTTCATCGGCGCCGAGGGAACGCTCGGGGTCGTGACCCGCGCCGTGTTGAAACTCTACCCGCGCCCGTCGCACAACCAGTCCATGTTCGCCGCGCTCACCGGCGTCGAGCACGTCAACGCGTTGTACGCGCTGGCGCGCGACGTCGGCGACGACGGCCTCACCGCGTTCGAACTGGTGCCGGGGGTCGGCGTCGACCGCGTCGTGCAGGCCTGCCCGAGCGTGACCCGACCGATCGGCAAGCGCGCCGAGTGGTACGTGTTGCTGCGGTTCTCGGGGCGGGCGCAGGTCGAGCCGCAACTGCTGGCGCTCTACGAGCGCGCGCTCGGGGCGGGGCTGATCGACGACGCGGTGCTCGCGCAATCGCTGGCACAGGAGGACAACCTGTGGACGCTGCGCGACGAACTGCCCCCCGCGGGGTTGTTCAGCGGCTCGAAGCTCAAGTGGGACGTGGCCGTGCCGATCGACCGCACGGTGGAGTTCCTGCGCCGCACGCAGGCGCTGGCGGCCGGGATTCGCGACGACCTGTGGGTGTACGCCTTCGGTCACATCGGCGACGGCAACCTGCACCTGTACATCCTGCCCGGCGCGAGCCACGACGATGCCGGGTTTGCCGCCCTCGGCGAGCGCATCGTCGCCGAGGTCGACGCGCTGGCCTGGGAACTCGGCGGCACGATCAGCGCCGAGCACGGGATCGGCGTCGACAACCGCGAGCGGGTCGGGCGCCAGAAAGGGGCGCTGGAACTCGAGATGATGGCGCACCTGCGCGCCCTGCTCGACCCCGAGGGCCTGTTCAGCCCCGGCTCGTTCGTCGAGCCGTCGGCGCCGGAACTGCCGTTGCTGCACGGGCGCGCCTGAAGCGATCCGCCCGCCCGCCCCGGCGCGCGCCGGGGTCAGAGATGTTCGGCGAGGAAGGCGAGCGTTCGCTCGCGTGCGAGCGCGGCGCTTTCGGCGTGGTAGGAGCCCCGCGCGTCGCAGTTGAAACCGTGCCCCGCCGGGTACAGGTGGACGGGGATGTCGGGGAAGGCCTTGCGGACCTTGTCGACCGCCTGCAGCGGGATGGCCGTGTCCTGCTCGCCGAAGTGCAGCAGCACCGGGCAGCGCGGCTGCAGGTGCAGGTGCTCGGCGATCCCGCCCCCGTAGTAGCCGACGGCGGCGGCCAGGCCTTCGCAGCCCGCCGCGGCCGACCACGCCAGCAGGCCGCCCCAGCAGTACCCGACCACCGCAACCGGGCCGCGGCCGGCGCAATGGGCGACGCTCGCCGCGATGTCGGCGTCGGCCTCGGCGAGGCTCACCTCGCCCTTGAGTTGGCGCCCGCGCGCGACGCCCTCGCTGTCGTAGGCGAGTTCCACCCCGCGTTCGCGCCGATCGAACAAGGCCGGGGCGATGGCGTAGTAGCCGGCAGCGGCGAAGCCGTCGACGACGCTGCGGATGTGCGCGTTGACGCCGAAGATCTCCTGCGCCACCACCACGCTCGATCGGGCGCCCGGCCCCGCGTCGGCCTGGTAGGCCGCCAGTTCGTGTCCGTCGCTCGCCATCAGCCTGATGTGTTTGCCCACGGCCTGCTCCCGGTTCGGTGAATCGCCGGCATGATAACCGCTGGCGGTGTGGCGTCCACCCACGCGGCCTCGCGGCGCACGACACCGGTGCCGGCCAGGGTCTCACCGCGCCGGCTGACGATCCGCCACGACACAGCGGAACCCGATGTGCCGGTGGCCGCGATCGGGGGCGCGCGAGAAACCGCCCCTGAACCAGGTGCGCAACGCTTCGGGCGAGGAGTCGAAGACGTAGTCGCCGCCGCGAGTCACTCGCTCGCCGTCGGCCTGCGGGTCCTCGCGGCCGTCATCGCGGCGATAGGGGTAGGGGCGATAGAGCGAACTCGTCCACTCGGCGAGGCTGCCTGCCAGGTCGTGCACACCCTCGGGCGTGGCCCCGCGCGGGCGCGAGCCGACCGGTGCTGTGTCGCCGCGGCGCCGGCCGTAGACGGCGAGTTCCCGCGTGGGTGCGCGCTCTCCCCAGGGATAGGTCCGCCCGCCCGGTCCGCGCGCCGCCGCTTCCCACTCGGCTTCGCTCGGCAGGC